>NZ_JSDQ01000086.1:0-40520 GCF_000813665.1 Neochlamydia sp. EPS4
TTTGTGCATATACTGACGTATTTCCTAGAGGAGAAATAGAATTGTTAAAGGCAGGAAATATAAGAGGATGGGTATTTAAGCTCTCTAAATTCATAGAAATTATCTTTTTTACTTAATTTTTAATGAAAAGTTAAATAGGTATTTAGCATTATTTATAGTTTCTTGAAACAACTTTTTAGCCTGCTAGGCTGAAAAGCAGCTTTAGCATCAGCCCTTTCTTTTGCTAGGCTAGCTAGCTCTCTCGCAGCCCTAATCATTCGGACATGATTAATCAAATTCAAATACACCCACTCTTTTAAATCAGACATAACACAAGGCAAGCATTTGATAGCTTAGTAATTTTAAAGGCTTGTCGTTAGCTCCATCTCGAAAGAGCATTGATAACTACTTTTCTTTGTCGTTAAATTATTGCTAGAGAAGCGTCTTGTATAAAAAGTTGCATTCTTGCTTTCCATGTCAACTTGATGTTTTCCTTCCTGTTGACTTACCCTGCCTCTTAAGAAGTGGGGTTGTTTTCACCTCAGATGTTGGAAAAAGTGACTTGAGTTTCTGTAGGTTACTGTTAATGGTTGCTACCTCAGGATGATGAATTCCATTTGTAGCAATGCTGCTTCGAAGAGCTTTCTTGGTATAATCAACCGCTTTTTCTAAATCCCCTTGCTCTTGGTAAATCATTCCCAAATGATTATAATCTTTTGCGACGATGGAATGATTTTCACTATAATGCCGAATATCAATCTGGAGCCCTTGATGGGCATGCTTGGCAGCCATTGCTAAATTACCTTGCTCCTGGTAAACTCTACTCAGGATATAGTAATCATCTGCCACCTCTGGATGATTCTCACTATACAACCCAATATCAATTCTGAGTGTTTTTTCTGTATACTCAATTGCTTTTCCTAGATCACCGCGGGCTTTATAAATTTGCCCTAAATTACTAAAACATTTTGCCGTCTCGGGATGATTTTCACTAAAAAGCTTAAGGTTAATGGCAAGGGCTTTTTCAATATACTTAGCGGCGTAGCCTAGTTCTTCTTTACTCAGGTAAATCGTTCCTAGGTTATTATAGTTTATTGCCGCCTGATAGCTATTTTCACCATAAAGTTTAATATTAATTTTAAGAGACTTCTTAGCAAAATTACCTGCCTGATCTAAATCTCCCTGCTTGTGATAGATCTGACCTAGATTATTATAATCTGCTGCCAAAGCAAAATGATTATCACCATACAACCTAACGTCAATGGCAGTCGCCTGCTTGGCATATTTAGCTGCTTCTTCTAGCTTTTCTTGTTCTAAATAGATCTTACCTAAGTTGCAATAGTAGGCTGCTACCTTAGGATGATTTTCATCATGTAGTTTAAGATCAATTTCAAGTGCCTGATGGGTATAATTAGCTGCTTGCTTTAGTTTTCCTTGAGCTTGATAAAGCTGGCCTAAATTATTGTAAAGAGATGCTTTAAGAGTATGATTTTCACCATCCAGTTTACTATTAATTTTGAACGCTTTCTTGATATATTTAGACGCTTGCTTCAAATCCCCTTTTTCCATATAAAGGCCTCCAAGGTTATTGTAATCTGTAGCCAAAGTGAGATGATTTTTGCCAAACAGCTGGCTGCCTATTTGTATAGATTGGCTAAAACTCTCAGCTGCTTTTTCCAACTTTCCTTGAACTTTGTAGATTTCTCCTAAATTATTGTAAATTACCGCCACGAATGGATAATTGTTACCATATAACTTAAGGTTAATTTTAAGTGCTTGATTGAGGTGGTCTGTTGCTTCTTCTAAATTTCCTTGCTCTTTATATACCATCCATAGGTCGTTATAAAGGTTTGCTACGTAGGGATGAGCTTTGCTATAAAGCTGAATATTGATTTTTAGTGCTCGGTTAACATATTTAGCCGCCTGCTCTAATTTTCCTTGATCTTTGTAGAACATTCCTATGCTGTTATATATCCTTGCTATAATTGCATGATGCTTACCAAAAAACTTGATTCCAATAGTGAGGGCTTGATTAAAAGACTGAAGTGCGTTATCTAAATATCCTTGTTTTTCGTAAATTTGCGCTAGATGTGCGTAAAATACCGCCAAACTTGATAAATTTTCATCATCAAACAAACGAGTGATTTCGATCGCTTGATTAATATATTTAGCAGCTTTAGCTAAAATTTCCTCGATCTTTAAAGATCATCCCTAATAGATTGTAAAAGTTAGCCAAATTTGAATGTTTTCTATTGCATTGGTTGCGTATAATCTCGACCCCTTGATCAGCATAATAAGCCGCCTGCTCTAAATTTCCTTGGGTTTTATTAATGGATGCAAGAGCCTCTAATGCCTTAATGCTTTCTCTGTTCTCTTGTAACGCTCTGATATACCAACTTTTTGCCTCTTTTAGCTGAAAAAGCCTTAAGCTTATATCCCCCTGAGTCTTAAAAGAATTATCCTCTAAATCCGAAAAGGCAAGTCTTTTTTCATCGCCTGCTAAAAACTCTTGAATAGCTTGATAGAAGGGAATAAAAATGCAATAAATCTTTTTTACCTTTTCTAATGCCTCCTGATCTAAAGCAAACTGCTGTTTAATAAGTTCAGGCTCATCAAATTCAAAAGGCTTAATTAGAGGGTTCATCGTCTCTTGTTGTGCTTGATAATGGGAGTAGGTTCTAAGGCGCATAAATAACGCTATGCTCATCCACTCTTTTAGCTTTGCAGCGGCGCCCTCCGTTATAACTCCTAACTTATTTAGCTGATCAATTCTACCAAATGTATCCGAAGCTACTATTTCTTTAAGAAGAGCTAACCTATCCAATGCTAGATGTGGAAAGCGGTAAAAATCATTTTTAACTTTAAAAAGCATGCCCTGCCTGCCTAAATCGCCCATTCCTGGATTAAAGGCTATCATATCTTCTTGAACTAAATGATATTTTGCTAAATGCTGGCGAAGATTAATATCTTCCAGATAAGGGATGTTGAGCTTTTCTTGAACTTTTTGCCTATATTGCTCAGTTAATTCATTGTTGCCTAGCAAATGAGTAAAATTCAGAAGCTCCATGGAAAGATGAGGCTCTTTATCATGCCACCATTGGCCATTTTCATTCTTACCCACATATTGGGCCATCTTTTCAGGAGTTTGAATAAGCTCAAACGTCTTACCATTGCCAAAAGGAGTTTTACAGCCCTTTCCTTCTACTCCTGCCCCATCAAAAGCAAAACCTCGTGGGGTTATGCTATCAAAAAAATCTATGGCTTTTAAGCAAGGAATATTTAAAGCCGGTAGGATAGTTTCTCCCAAATTAATGACCTTCAAATGAATCAAAGAGGTCAAACGTTTGAAATATTCTCGATTTATTGGATTATCTTCTTTTATAAGAATGCCAAACTCTAAATCGGAATAAGGTGTCACCTCTTCTCTAGCTAATGAGCCAAAGCCTATCATGGCATACTCGCAAGGCTCAGCTCCTAAAGCGTCTACACTCTGCTTTACAAGAATTTCAAAAAAAGCTTTTATCTGTTGAGTAATCTCACCAAATAGCTCTCTGACCACCTGGTGATCCGGGGTTTCAGGTAAGGATTGAATGTGTTTCTCTATTTTACTTCTGAAATCCTTTAACTTTTGTCGATTTCCTTCAAATTGATTTTTTAGTAGATTATAGTTTAAAGGCTTTTCCTCAGATACTGCGCTAAGTAGGTTATGAATTTTAGCAAGCTTTTCTTTAAGAAGCTCCCGATTTTCGATTGGAGAAAGGCTCATAACATAATTGTAAAGCCCTGCGGCTTGAAGAAGCGTTTTAGGGGTTCCTTTTGCAACATAGATATCCCCTAATTTTTCTATGCAAAAGCTTTCCTGAGTAGAAATGCTTTGTTGCGCAGCCTCTTGAGCAGAGTCTTTATCTTTAATAATAAGTTTTAAAGCTAGCATATAGGCTTTTTCTGCTTTTTCAATGCTAGCTTTTGATAAAAAGTCATTATTTTCTATAATTTTTTTTAATTCCTCTGGTGTTAAATTATCAAAAGAAAGAAGCAACTGTTCATAAATTTTAGAAGATAAAGGGCTGAAGAAACTAGATTTCTTTGAAAAAAGCCTTTTCCCTAAATCAGTCGCCTGAGCAATTTGCTTCCATTCTTTGCACGCAAGTCTTAAACCGCATAAATCTTGCGAGCTAAGTTCGGCGCATATTTTTAAATCTATTTTTCTATATTTAATCGAATTTTCTAAAGAAAGAGAAAGATGTTCTTCTCTCGCCTTTAACTCACGAAATACAACAGGCCTAAGAAGTGAACTTTCTGGAATCATTAAATTAGCTGCCTTTTATCTTAATTTGGTTTGATTTGACTCTAAGCAAGTATGCATCTTTATAAAGAAATCTTTTTATCCTCTAATTTGTCTATAAAAACAAAAAAAAACCATTTGATAGCTGATTTTCTTTCTCGTTAAGTTATTATCATAGTAGCACTTTTTACACAAAGTTATATTCTAATTTTCAATGTCAACTCAACGCTCCCCTTCCTGTTGACTTACCCTGCCTCTTAAGAAGTGTGGTTGTTTTTACCTCAGACGTGGGAAAAAGTGACTTGAGTTTCTGTAGGTTACTGTTAATGGTTGCTACCTCAGGATGATGAATGCCATATGTAACAATGCTACTTCGAAGAGCTTGCTTAGTATAATCAAGCGCTTTTCCTAACTTCCCTTGCTCTTGATAAACCATTCCCAGATCCTCACAATCTCTTACTACACAAGGGTGATTATCACTAAAAATTTTAATATTAATTTTGAGTGCTTTCTTGATATAGTTGCCGGCTTGCTTCAATTTCCCTTGCTTTCGACAGATGAGTCCCAAATTTTTATAATCTTCAGCTACCCTAGAATGATATTCACCGTAATGCTGAATATTAATCTGAAGCCCCTGATGGATATACTTAGCTGCTTTCCCTAGTTCTCCATGAAATTGATAAATTTGCCCTAAATGATGGCAGAGATTTGCTGCCTTCAAATGATTTGCACCATTTACTTTAAGGAAAACACCTAGTGCTTGAGTGAATGACTTAGCAGCTTGCTCAACATTGCCTTGTTCTTGATAAATTGTTCCAAGATTATTGTGAACTCTTGCTACGCTGGGATGATAATTGCCAAAAAGCTCGATACGGATTTTCAGTGCTTTTTTGGCATTTTCTACGGCCTGCTCAAAATTTCCTTGTTTTTGATAGATTGTTCCGAGATGATTGTAACCTGTGGCTACATTAGGATGGTTCTCTCCTAATAATTTAATGTTTATTTTAAGGGCTTCATGCATCCATTTAAAAGCCTCTTTTAAATGACCTTGACTTTGATAAATGCTTCCTAAGTTATTGTAACGAGTAGCTATTTTTATATGATTTTTTCCTAACAATTTGAGATCGGTTTTTAAAGCTAGCTTCAAATGCTTGGCTGCCTGCTCATCATCCTTCTGTGCATGATACATCAACCCTAAAATATTATAATTCTTGCTCATATTCGGATGATACTCTCCATACAGCTTGAGGTCTATATCAAGCGCGCGCTTGATGAGCTTTGCTCCTTTTGCTAAATCTCCCTGCTCTTGGTAGATTCGCCCCAGGTTGCTAGAGTAGATAGCTAGGCTAGAATGGCTTTTTCCGTAAAGCTTGCAGTCTATTTCAAGCGCTTGCTTGACATACTTAGCTGCCTTTTTCAAGTTACCTTCTTCTAAATAGATGCATCCTAGATTGTTGTAACAATTTGCTGCCCTTAAGTTAATTTTGCCACATAGCTTAATAGTGATTTTAAGAGCTAGCTTTACATAGTTAGCAGCTTTTCCTAATTTTCCCTGGTTTTGGTAGAAAACTCCTAAATTATTATAATCTCTTGCCACTTGCAAGCTATCTTTCCCCTCAAGCTTGAGGTCTATTTCAAGCGCTTGATAGATATGCTCCGTCGCCTGCTTGAAATTTCCTTGGATTCCATCAATTATTCCCAAAGTATTTAATAGATCAGGCTTTTCTGAAGTTTCTTTTCTTACTAAGCTATACCAATATTTAGCTTCCTCATGCTGGAAAAATCTCAGAGCTATATCTCCATGCATTTGAGGAGAGTTTTCATCTAGTATTGAAAATTTTAATTTATCCTCACTCCCTAATAGAAACTCTTTCATAGCCTGAAAAAAGGGAATAAAAATATGATAGATTTTTTTATCTTTGCTAATGTTTCCCCATCTAAGCCAAGCTGCTTTTGAACAAGGGTAGATTCGTCAATATCAAAAACCTTAATGAGAGGATTCATCATTTCCTGTTGGGCTTGATAATAGGAATAGGTTTTAAGACGCATCAGTAACGCTGTAAGCATCCACTCTTTTAACTTTTCAGCTGCTCCCTGATTCAAGGCTCCTTGATTGCTTAATTGATCGATCCTGCTATATGTATCCACGGCTGCCACTTTATTAAAAAGCGCTAGCCTATCTAAGGCTAGATGAAGGAAACGATAAAGGTCATGTTTGGTGTGGAAAAGCATGCCCTGACACTCTAGTCCTCCTATTCGTGGTTCAAAGACCATCATATCCTCTTCAACCAGATGATACCTAGCTAAGTATTGACGAAGAGTAAGGCTTCTTTGATAACAGGTATCAAGGTTTTCTTGTAATGCTTGTTTGTACTGTTCAGTTAATTTAAAAGCGCCTAATAGATGAGTGTAGGTCACAAGCTCCAGGGGAAGATGAGGTTCTTGCTGATGCCACCAGTAGCCTTCTTCATCTTTAGCTATATATTGCGCCATCTTTTCAGGAGTTTGAATAAGCTCAAATGTTTGGCGATTGCCATAAGGAGTTTTGCAGCCTTTTCCTGTTACTCCTGCCCCATCAAAGGCAAAACCTCTTGGAGTTATGCTATCAAAAAAATCTATAGCTTTTAAGCAAGGAATGTTTAAAGCAGGCAGAATAGTTTCGCCTAAATTGATAACGGCTAGATGAAGAAGAAGTGTGAGACGCCTAAAATACTCTCTATGTGTAGGAGAATCTTCTGGTATTAAAATGCCAAATTCTACATCAGAATAGAGGGTCATCTCTTCTCTTGCTAAAGAGCCAAATCCTATCATGGCGTATTCGCAAGGGGCGGGCCCTAAAACTTCACGGGCTTGGCTCACAAGCAACTTGAAAAAAACTTTTATTCCTTGGGAAATACTATGATAAAGGGCTTTTACTTCTTGAGAGGAAGGGTTTTCACTTAGGTTTTGAATTTTCTCTTCCATTATATTTCTAAACTTTTTCAAGGCCTGACGATTGTCTAGGGATCGCTTTTTCATTAAAGAAGGCTTTAAAGGTTTTCTCTCGCAGAGCTTGACAAGCAAGCCTTCAACTTGTAAAAGCTTCTCTCTAATGACTTCCTGCTGCCCCAAAGGGCAGAGGCGTAAAGCATAATTATAAAGCCCTGCAGCTTGAAGAAGCTTTTCGGGAATTTTTTTAGCCAAATAGACATCCCCTAATTTTTCCGCGTAAAAGCTTTGCTGGATAGAATCATTTTCTTGAGCAGCACCTTTTAATGTAAGCGCGTAAGCATTTTCAGCTTCTTCTATTTTATCTTTCGATAAAAAATCCTCTTTTTCTAAGCATTTTTCTTTGATATAGATGAGAGGGGCAAAAGGAAGGGAAATATTTTTATTAATTGCTGTAGGGCGAAAAGCTAAGATGTTAGCCTGGAGATGATTAGAAACCTCATTCTCAAGAAGGCTGATAGAAGATTGCTCTTCAATGCCCTCTCCCTTTATCGCTTGGAAATAAAGCTCTTTCCATGTGCTAGGCTCTTGAGTAAGCTGCTTCCACTGCTTACAAGTAAGGCTTGCTAAACACAAATCTTGCAATTTTAATTCTGCAAAGGTTTTTAATCCAATCTTTGTATTTTCGATCCTGTTTAAGGAGGAAAAGATAGAATTTTTTTGGCTCGTCTTGCATGTTGATGTCGAAGGAAAATTAAGATGTAGATTTACTGCACCCATAAGCTTACCTGCTTATCATTCATTTCTAGCATTCAATTTTCCTTATAATACAAAGTGTAAGCTTATTTATTATTTATATGCATTTCCACTAATTGATTTATCTAAAACCCTAGCAAGCTAAATGTAAGGAAAGCTTTTCAGCCTTTTGCTATTTTCCTTCTCTAGTTGGAATGTGGCTAAATTTTCTATGCCATCAGCTTATTAATTGTTTCAACTACCCCCTCATTTTTTAAGTAGATAGCTTTCCTGGCCATTTGCCCGGTTTTCTTTCAATTATATACAGAAGGAAAAAATTTATACATCAATAGCATATTTTTTAAACATTCAACATTTTATTCTTTATTTGCTAGGAAAGAAAGCTGTGAATCCTCTTCTATTTTATCTAAATCATACTGTACATGGATCATTAAAGATTTCATCTAGCGGATGGGCTCGCATGGGTAGCTGCATTTAGATAAATTATCGACAAGCTTGTTGCCTATGCTGATAGAAGGATAAAGCTAGACTGGATTGTCACAAAATAACTTCATCAAGGTATAGGCAAAATAATAGAAAGGGGCCTAAAAATGTTTTAAGACAAGAGAATATAATAGCTTGTGTGCCACTACGGCTCTCTCCATATGTTCTCGAAAAGAAAATGCCATTTTTTAAAAAGCTAAAGCTTAAAAATATCTTTTAGAACGGATTAGCCAATCGCAATCTAATCATTATCCTACCTTGCTTTTTAGACCGAACCGATAATCATAGAGATGAAAACTCAGCGTTTTTTTAAGACACACCTTTCTCTTTCTTCTTGCCTCATGAGAATCCTGAAGTTAAATCGAGTTTGAAAGCTTATGAGGCGTTGTATACGTATTCATTTTTAGACTAATCCCCCCTTTACAAAAATTACCCAGCATTAAAAAAGATAATGATTGCCTCCTCAAAAAAGGGATGTCTAAGCCAAACAATGGAAGAGAAAACTTAAGGATCATTCTCTTATGATTAGTTATACAATAGCTGGATTAAGAAAAATATCCATGCTACTAAACCTAATGAAAATTGGTGATAAATTCTTTTATATTATGATAAAATATTTTTATTATTAAAGAGTGGTTGGCATAGACTTTAAGAGGGCTTTCTAGTGCTTTCATAGCATATTTAGTGGGCTCCTCTATCGTTTTTAAAATAGAGGTAAATTTATTATAAAGTCTAGCGATACTGGGATGGTTTTTATCCAATAGGTGCGGGCTGATTTTAAGCGCTTTGTTGACATACTTAACCGACTGCTCCAAATTTCCTTGCATTTGATAAAGCCGTCCTAAATTTACCTAATTTAAAGCACTCAGCAAATGATTTTTGCCGTGGAGCTCAAGATTAATTTTAAGGCATTGCTTTACACAAGCAATCGCCTTTTCTAGCTTGCCTTGGCTATGGTAGATTGATGCAAAGTTATTATAACATATTGCTTGCCGAGCATAGTCATGAGCTTTATCAGAAATTATGATGTAAGATTTAAGCATTTTTTTTGGCATATTTAGCTGCCTGCTTTAAATCCCCTTGTGCTTGATAAATCTTTTGCAAATGTTCGTAAACTTCTCCCAGAGAGAAATGATTTTCTCCATAAAGCTCTAGATTAAGGTGGAGGGCTTGCTTCATACAATCGGCCGCCTGTTCTAATTTGCTTTGGCATTGATAGATAATCCCCAGATTTTTATAGAAAATTGCTAACTGAAAGTGTTTTTTACCAAAGCAATTAAGACTAATATTGAGTGCTTTCTCAGTAGATCTAGCCGCTTTTTCTAACCTTCCTTGTAATTGATAGATTTGTGCCAGGTTGTTGTAACGGATGGCTACCTTATGATAATCTTTACCATACAACTTAAGATCAATGTCTAGTGCTTGCCTTGCATATTCAACGGCTTTTTCTAACTTTCGTTGACTGAAATAGATCGTACTCAGATTGCTGTAATGACTGGCTATCCTAGGATGAATTTTGCTAAAGAACTTAAGATCTATATCAAGCGCTCGATTCATATATTCAGCCGCCTGTTCCAAATTTCCCTGAGCCTTACAGATTGACCCAAGATTACCATAGCGAATTGCCATTTTGGGATGATTTTCACCAAAAAGCTTAAGATCAAGGGCGAGCGCCTGCTCGGCACAATAAATCGCCTGGATTAATTTTCTATTGGCGTTATACATGCGTGCCAAATTATTGTAACGAATCGCCAGGTGAGGATGATCCATTCCGGAAACCCTAAGATCAATCTCAAGCGCTTTCTTTACACATTTAATAGCTAATTTAAGATTTCCTTGAGCTTCAAAGATATTGCCTAGATTGTTATAGCGAATAGCTATGAGTGGATGATTTTCCCCCACCATGCTATAGCCAATGGAGAGGGCCTGATTAGCATATTCCGCAGCCTTTTCTAAATTCCCTTGGTTAAGATAGATCATTCCTAGGTCATTGTAACTTCTTGTTATATGATAAAGGTTTTTTTTATCCTGTTTAAGAGCAGTATTGAGTACCCTCGTGTTAATCTCAATCGCCTTCTCTAAATCTCCTTGAGCGTAGTAAATCGTAGCAAGAGTATTCCACGCTTCCACGTCTCCTGGGTTGACTTGTATGGCTAATTCATAATACTTTTTTGCTTCTTCCTGCTGCAAAAGCCTTAAAGCTATAAGTCCCTGTGTTTGAAGCGCACTATTATCTAAAACAGAAGATTTAAGAATTTCTTCATTGCCAGCTAAAAACTCTTGGATAGCCTTGTGAAAAGGAATAAATATTCCATAAATTTTTTTATTTTTTCTAAGGTTTTATGATCTAACGCTAAACATTTTTGAACAATTTCAGGCTCGTCAAAACCAAACGGCTTGATAAGAGGATTCATGCTATCATTTTGAGCTTGATAGTAAAAATAGGTTTTAAGGCGCATGAATAGTGCTATACTCATCCATTCCTTTAACTTTTTAGCTGCCTCGCCTGTTAAAATTTCTTGCTGATTTAGCTGAACAATCCTAGCGAAAGTATCTGAAGAAGTCACCTTTAGAAGAAGAGCAAGTCGATCTATAGCCAAATGGGGAAAGCGATAAAAGTCATTTTTAGCTTTAAAAAGCATACCTTGGTTTTCTAGCGTTTCTACTCCAGGATCAAAATTTTTCATATCTTGCTGGATTAAATGATGCTTAGCTAGATGCTGGCGAAGGGTAAATTTTTCCTGGTAAGGTGTTTCTAATATTTCTTGAACTTTTTGGCTATAGCGACTGGTTAGCTCAGGATTGCCTAATAGGTGAGTGAAAGTTAAAAGTTCCATGGGAAGATGCGGCTCTTGGTCATACCACCATCTACCCTCTTCATTTTTAGCAATATATTGCGCCATCTTTTCTGGGGTATTAATAAGCTCGAATGTCCTGCCATTGCCAAAAGGTGTTTTACATCCTTTTCCTTCTACTCCTGCTCCATCAAAACAAAACCCTCGTGGAGTCCTATCATCAAAAAAGCTTATAGCCTTTAAACATGGGATATTTAGAGCAGGCAGGATAGTCTCTCCTAGATTAATAACTTGTAGGTGGAGGAGAAACGTAAGAGATTTGAAATATTTTCTAGTTGTAGGAGTATTTTCTTGCACAAGAATGCCAAATTCTAAATCGGAGTAAGGTGTCATCTCTTCCCTAGCTAAAGAGCCAAATCCTATCATGGCATACTCACAAGGACTAGCTCCTAAAGCCTCTTCCGATTGATTCACCAGACTGCTAAAAAAACTTTTTACACCTTGAGTAATCTCGCGATAGAGCTCTCTGACCTCTTCAAAAGAAGGATCTTCAGAAAAAGTTTGCATCTTTTTCTCTATCTGATTTCTAAAAGCTTTCAACAATTTGCGATTTTCCACAAAATATGCTTGTCTTACATCAAGGTTTAAAAGCTTCTCAGTACAGAGCTTAATAAGTAAGATTTCCACTTTAGATAACTTGCTTCTAATTATTTCATGTCTTTTAGCTGAAGAAAAATCATGTAAAACGTAATTATAAAAGCCTGCGGCTTGGAGAAAAGTTTCTGCTGTAGCTTTTTCCACATAAATATCTCCCAGCTTTTCTATATAAAAACTTTCTTGCACGAAGTCTTTTTCATAAATAGCAAGTTTCAAAGCTAGCGTATAAAATTCTTCTAATTCTTTTATCTCATCTTTAGGTAAATAATAATTTGCGCAGTCCCTAGAAGAGGTGCTCTGATCTAAGTAGTTATTGAGTTTCTGAAGGTAAGCATGTAATTGATGAGTTGGATAAAGTTGCAAAAATTTGATATTGTCGACTTGGCTATTTTTAAAAATTTGAGTCTTGTGATGGGCATCAAAAACACCTTTTAGCTCATCATCATTTAAATCATTTCCAGAGCAAAGCATACTCTTTAAAGTTTTAGAGGGCAAAGAAGCTAAAAAATTAAAAAAATCATTTATATGATTGGTCTTAATTTCCTGGTTTTTACCTCCAGGCCTAACAGTAAAGCTTTTTTGATAAAGTTTTTTCCATAAAAAAGTTTCTTGAATAATTCGTTTCCATTCTTTGCATACAGCTTTTGGTTGACATAAATCTTGCTCTTTCAATTCACTAAAGATTTTTAAGCTAATCTTTCTATATACATCTGGATATCCTGTAGGATAAGCTAACTTTTCTTCTATTTTTCTAAACACAGGAAATATAAAATGATGCCTATGTATGCTTTCTATATTCATTAGATTTATTGTTATTTAATTATTAGAAGATATTTATAATCTCATTTTTACTTATTAAAAAAATATAATAACATATATCTAGTTAATTTACAAAAAAAATTAAAAAATTTAGAAAATTAAAGCCTTGTCGCGTAAATGACCTAATAGTTGGTCTGTTTAAAGGCTTATCAAGTTAGTACCCATTGTCCTTGAGGCATTCCAAGCGCTGTCATCTTGTTCATCGCCAAAGATTTAGCATATAATTCTGCTCGCTGATAGTCTATCTTCCTAGAGCGAAAATCTCCTCCAAAGCTTCTTTTAAAGCGGTACATCGCCGTTTCAGCAAGGGATCTTTTATGATAGCCACTAAGCTTCTTCCAAAGCTGCCTACCCTCAGTATCTCCTCCCAAGCCTTGAATGACTTTTAAGTTATCATTTCTTTTTTTCATCCACGGTTTGTCCGTCTCTTGGCTTAGCCTTCCTCCTCTTCTTGGAGGCACTACAGGATCTATCTCCCGAACATAAGACGATCGATAGAAAGCTTGTCTATCATAAGCACCATCTCCATAAGTGGTCTTTACGCTCTATGGCAGCTTGGGGATCATTTGGCTCGCCACTAAATCATCGGCTTTATTGCTATTTGTTAATTCACTCAGAATAATCTCATGCGAGTCTGGGCAAACGCTTAAGTGAATCTTTCTCCAAGTCCTCCGCTTTGCTTTGCCATGCTGGCGCACTTTCCATTCTCCTTCGCCGTAGACCTTTACCCCCGAGGAATCAAAGACTATGTCTGTCGGACGCTTACGGCTTAGCTTTGTAAACTCTTGCTCAAGCTCTTTAGCACGCCTACAAATGCGGGTATAACAAGGAACAGGCAATCCCAAAGCCAGCAAAGTAATCAGCGATGACACAAACCCTCGCAAGGCCCGCCCGGAGGGGTAAATGATAAACCGCTCTAATCATCAACACGCATAGGATAGCGTCAGCAGAGTAAATTCTTGGACGGCCCTTCTTCCCCGTGCTTTTATTTTCCCTCCATCCTTTAATGGTTTCATCCGAAAACCATAAAGTTATGCTTCCTCTTTGTTCTAAAGCTTTGTTATAATCGGATCAGTTACGTATGCGGTAGGTAAGCTTTTTTTCCATAGCCTGCCTATATTTTTGTTTAAGCAAACTAAATTTTACAGCTCTTATGTGTTAAAGGGCAATCTTATCGCATACACTTCTTAGCATTTACGCAACAACGTCAAAATTAATATTATTTTAAATCCTTTAGTTTTAGATGATAGGGAGATGATGCGGCTCAATAAAATTACCTAGGATTACTCTTTTTTAAAATTTTAAAAGAAAAAAAGAAAAGAAGCGGTGTTTTTAAACTTTTAAAGCCACGAGCGGTTTCGGCTTTTTTTATGAAGCCTCAAAGAGAAACCTTAAAAGCTGCTGCTGTCAATAGCTATAGCTTAATATTTTTCATAAAAATTATGGAAAAACCTATTGACCTAAATAGCAATTTTAAGTTAAATAACTTGTTTGTTATGCGGCGATCGTAGCTCAGTTGGTTAGAGCGTTGGATTGTGGTTCCAAATGTCGCGGGTTCGAATCCCGTCGATCGCCCTTTTTTACAAGTCAAATAGCTGCTGTGTCAACGATTGAAGCAATTTTCTTAGGATTCATTCAAGGTATTACCGAATTTTTACCTGTCAGCTCTTCTGGGCACCTGATTTTAGCTCAATACCTGCTAGGCATGAATAATTTCAAAGATTTAATAACTTTTGATCTTATCTGTCATTTGGGGACGTTATTAGCTCTCTTTATTGCCTTTTTCAAAAAGATTAAAACACTTTTAACAAGTGAAAAAAAAGTGTTATACCTTCTTTTTATTGCCTTGCTGCCGCTTTTTCCTTTGGTATTTTTTCTTAAGCACATTAAGGCTTTTTTTGATCACATTGAATACTTAGGCTATTTTTTTCTTTTTACGGCTGCTCTTATGTATTTAGGGGTTTGCTTGAGTAAAAAAACTTCTTCTGTTACAGAGATGTCGAAGCATACTTGGAAAGAGGCTTTAATGATTGGTTTTTTTCAAGCGATGGCTGTGTTCCCGGGAATTTCCCGAAGTGGAGCTACTATTTCGGCAGCACGCTTGTTAGGTTGGAACTATGAACATGCGATCACTTTTTCTTTTCTTTTAGCTATTCCCACACTCATGGCTAGCATTATAATTGAATTAGGCCAGCTAATTTTAAAAAGAGATAACTCTAGCTTACCGGCTATCTCTTGGGTACAGTATTTAGCAGGCTTTTTCTTTTCCTTCCTATTCGGAATAATTGCCCTGCATTATCTTCAAAAGCTAGCATCTAAACGCCTATTTATGTATTTTATAGGGTATTGCCTGTTGGTAGGCATGGTAACAACTCTATTTTTTAGAAACTTATAAGGGAATTTATGGCTAAAAAGAAAGCAGCAAAGGCAGCTTCTGAAAAAGCCCCTCCAGTGCCTATGCATAGCAGCATTTATGGAGTCGTTGCTCTTGCTTCCACGTTTTTAATATTTTTAAGTTTGGTAAGCTTTGCTTACAATGAACGCACACATCATTGGGTAGGGTTATTAGGCTATAGCATCGGCATGGTTTTTCATGGAATTTTTGGACTATCAAGCTACATCATCTGTGGCTTTTGTACATGGGCGGGTTGGAGGCTTCTGATAGATAAACCCATCCGCCATATCGGTAGTAAACTCTTTTTTACTTTCTTGTTAATCCTTTCCGTCAGCATGATCTTAAACGTCGTCGAAGATCTTTACCCTTTGTTGGGCAATACCCTTAGCCAGTTTTTTTATCCTAATCTATGGATAAAGCGCCAGCGTTATCATCTGGGTGGTGCCCCTTTATTTTACCTCTATAAAGATCTACCTATCTTTAACCTCTATCGATTTATAGGGGTCTCGGGCGTGATGGTTCTGTTCACCAGTACTTTACTAGCGAGCCTGTTTTTCATTTTCAAGATTATGCCTCAAAATTTAATCTTAAGCATCCTACGCCTTTTTTCTAAAGTTAAAGCTAAGCTATCCAAAAATAGTTCAGATGCTTTGAGTGCTTTAGCTCCATTAGAAAAAAAAGAAGTAAAAGTGGAAGCTGAAGCTAAAAAAGATAGCGATTTCATGCGCTATGTTAAATTACGTATTCCTGGCTTTTTGGCAGGCACGCATTCGGATAATACCTCTATAGCACAGGATCGCTCTCCTTCCCCAGAGTTGTTAGCTATACGTCCAGAAATTAATTTGACTACGCGTCCTTCTGTCTCGCGTAAAGAAAAAAATGAAGATCAACTTTCTTTTCAATTACCAGCGCAGCCTTTGCAAACACCTCCTCCTCCCGTGAAAAAGAAAGAATTGGCAAATGAACAACTAGACAAAAGAGAAGCAGCCCTTAAGGCACAACGCGTGCATAATGGTGATTTTTCCGCTTATAATCTCCCCTCTTTTAATTTATTAACCAACCCAAAGAAATTTGACCAAACTTCTTTAAAGAAAGATTTAAAAAAGCAAGCTGAAGTATTAGAAGAAACATTGCTAAGCTTTGGCATTGAAGCCAAAGTGGGTCAAATTAATTGTGGACCTACCATCACCTCGTTCGAGGTTCATCCCGCTATAGGTGTTAAAGTTCAACGTATAAAAACATTAGAGAATGATATTGCTCTTAATATGGAAGCCAGATCGATTAGGATCATTGCTCCTATCCCCGGAAAAGCTGCTGTAGGCATCGAAGTGCCTAACCCCTCTCCTCAAGAAGTCAGCTTTAAAGATATGTTAACCACTTATCAGCAGGGCACAAAAAAGTTTCACATTCCTATTCTTCTTGGTAAAGCTGTGAATGGAGACTACGTCATGAGCGATCTAGCCAAGATGCCTCATTGCATTATCGCAGGCGCTACCGGTTCAGGCAAATCTGTTTGTATTAATACGATTGTCATGTCCATTGTGCTAAATGCTAGGCCGGATGAAATTAAGCTTGTCATGGTAGATCCTAAGAAAGTAGAGCTGACTCCCTATACTCGCCTTCCTCACATGTTAGCACCGGTAATTACCGAGCCCCATGGTGCTTGCGCTGCGCTGCGTTGGATGGTAAAAGAGATGGAAAAACGCTACGAAATCTTAAAACAAACGGGTGTAAGAAACATTGAAAGCTTTAATAACCGTGCCATCAATAAAGACTTTGAAGATTCTTTAAACATCGAAGTTCCTGAAAAGATGCCTTATATTGTAGGAATTATCGATGAGCTCGCGGACTTAATGATGGTAGCCAGTAGCGACATTGAAACACCTATTGCTCGTATTGCTCAGATGGCACGAGCCATTGGTATTCATCTTGTCCTCGCCACCCAACGTCCTTCTCGAGAAGTGATTACGGGATTAATAAAAGCCAACTTTCCTACAAGGATCTCCTTTAAGGTTGCTAGCCGCATCAATAGTCAAATTATCCTTGATGAGACAGGCGCTGAAAGTTTATTAGGAAATGGAGATATGCTCTTTCTTCCACCAGGTACTTCTCATTTAGTAAGAGCTCAAGGGGCCTTTATACGGGATGAAGATATCCACAGTGTTGTTAAATATATCTGCGATCAAGCCCCTCCTCATTATGTCATTGAGTCCTTTGATACCATCGGCTCCATCTCCCTTGAAGATTCTGGCGGGTCACTAGCTTCTACAGATGCGCCCCAAGATGCCTTATATGACCAGGCATTAGATATTGTGCTCAGCACAGGCAATGCCTCTACCACTTTTCTGCAACGCAAGCTAAAAATTGGATACGCTCGTGCTGCTAGCTTAATGGACCAGCTCGAATCCCAAGGGGTTGTAAGCCCTGCAGAAGGAAGCAAGCCGAGAAAGATCTTAGCAGCTAAGCAAGGGATATCAACAGATGATGATTTATTAGAGGAGGAAGAAAATTTTTAAATGATCAAATAAAAAAACTTTCTTCTCAACCCTAACTTCATTGCAAAGAGCCAAGGATTAAACTTTTATAGCTGCCTTAACTTAAATTATATGCTTTAGATTTTTTTAGTTTATTCCTCGTCAGTATTTTCCTGTCGACGATGGGGAAGCCCTGTCTCAAGCATTTCTAGATCACTCTTAGCATAGTCCTCCATAAAATTCCCCTCGGTGATATTTTCCACAAAGACAGCATTTAAATGCTGGAAATAACGCAGTTTTTTTGCTATGCGATCGCCTATTTTCGCTAAAACTTCTTCTTGGCCTTCTTTTTCAGAGGCTTCAAAGCTTCCTTCCAAACCATTTAATTGTTCTACCAAAAGTTCTTGCTTTTGTTGTAAAGGAGTAACTGCTTCTTCAGAAAATTCCTCCATCGATAAATCTTTTAAACCCTCGGCATTGCTCACTAGCTGATCTAATACATTTTCCATTTTTTCTAAAACTTGAACGGCTGTTTCCATGAGGTCTCCTCTTTATAATGTATGCATTGTTCTATGTATATTATTTGGTATTTAAATTAAACATTATGTTTTTTTTAAAGACTAACCTCTTCATCTTTAGCCTTAAAAAACTTGCCTAAGGAAATGGTTATATGATAAAACGTTCCTCATATTGATTAGGTATGTGACAAATGATTGGTTTCTGTCCTCTAGCTTCAGGCTCGAAAGGCAACTGTGTTTACTTAGGAACGCCGCAACTTAAGCTTCTTATTGATGCAGGCTTAAGTGCAAGAGCCACCAAAGAAAAACTTGCCGAAATAGGAGTGGACTTCCGGGAGTTAGATGCTATTTTAATTACCCATGAACATAGTGATCATATTCAAGGCCTTAAAGTTTTAGCCTTAAAGATGGGTATTCCTGTGTTTGCCAATCATGAAACGGCCAAAGGAATCGTCGAGCAATTACATGAATGTCCTAAGTTCAAAATTTTTTCGACAGGAGAAAGCTTTGAATTTGGCGACCTTGAAATTCATCCTTTTAATATTCAACACGACACCCTAGATCCTGTAGCATTTACCTTGAAGTTGGATGGATTAAAGCTTGGATTTTGTACAGATTTAGGATTTGTTTCCACGTTAGTCCTTCATCAATTGCAAGCTTGCGATTACCTTTATGTGGAGGCTAATCATCAACCTTCTATGGTCCATGCCAGTTCACGGCCTATGGTGTATAAACAACGCGTTTTAAGTAGAAACGGTCATCTTTCTAATGAAGCTTGTGCTGAGCTATTAAGCAAGATTGCCCATCCTAATTTAAAACATGTCTACCTTGCTCATCTTTCTAGCGAATGCAATACGCCTGAGACAGCTCTTGGTGTTGTTAAGGAGAAGCTCCAAAGCTATGGGATCAGTTTAGAGATGTGCGTAGCTCCCCAAGCCATGGTTAGCCAACCGATCTATTTTTAACTTTCATCCGCTTGCCTCTCATATTTTTTAGCAAGACCATTTAAATGCTTCTAATTTTTGTCCTAAAAGCTAAAAAAGTATGATGAAAGCTGCAGATAAAAGATTCTACGCTTTAAGAAAAGTAGGTGTATTCTTTAAAAAGAACTTTAAATCTTTCTCAGCTGATTCTCTTAATCAAGGGTTAGAGCGCATGCTTACATAAAGCCCACATTCCGCAGGTTGTAACGATCTCAAGATATTATTTTTTAGTAATAAGGAATAGAATTTAAATTAAAGAATTAATTTTTTTAACGAGTTAGCAATCAAGGGATTAAATTCAAAGAGAGGAACATGGGCCTCCAGCTTTTTTTAGAAAAAACTATTCATGTTCCTCCATAAGCAAAGAAAGCGAAAACATGAAAGATGAAAAAGTATTGTAGCAAGGACTTTGCCCCCCGTAGGATTGGTTTTACACTATGCAATGAAATAGAGATAAGGGAATATGATAAATCAATTAATCCATCATAATTCAAAAGCTATTATGACTACAGTAGGATTGGTTAACTATTTAATGAGTAGGAACTTATGTTTTGACTCAAGCCTCATCTCAGAAATTATAGGTCAATGGAAATTAACCTGCGGAATGTGGGATAAAGAGCTGCTTAAAAACCTATTTTCGAACTTTATTACAAGCACTTTTTCGCTAGAATAGTTAAGCACATAGAAAAATTACTTCTTCAGCTAACTCTTTGCTTTTCCTTCTCCTCGATAAACAAGCGATACTGAAGCTTGATGAGTAGGATAAACGACCACATCAGCTAAATTGACATGAGGAGGGCGCGTAGCCATAAAAAGGACAATCTCGGCCACATCTTCCGCTGTCAGAGGTTGAATGTTTTCATAAACAGCATTGGCTTTATCCTTATCACCAGCAAACCTAACCAAGCTAAATTCTGTTTCAGCCATTCCAGGAGAAATCATCGAAACACGAATAGGAGTATTCACCAGCTCTTTCCTTAATGTATCCGTAATAGCTTTGACAGCAAATTTAGTAGCACAATAAATCCCTCCTCCAGGGTAGGTATCATGACTTGAAATACTGCCTACATTGATGATATGCCCAGCATTTTTCTTAACCATGTGAGGAATAATCTGAGCACTAACATTAAGCAATCCTTTAATGTTTATATCAATCATTTCATTCCAATCTTGTGGGGGTGTCTCCCATACTTTATTTAACCCTCTTACCATGCCAGCGTTGTTAATCAAAAGATCGGGCACTATAGAATCTTTTGCCAACAGACCCAATTTTTCTACCACCGCTTTTTCATCCGAGACATCCAATTCTATAGATAAAATTTCCACCCCGTATTTTTCTTGCAAAGAACTTTCAAGAGCTTGCAAGCGATCCTTACGCCTAGCAATATTGATTAAGCTAGCTCCTTCACGTGCAAAGGCTTCAGCAAAAGCTGCTCCAAATCCTGAACTTGCCCCGGTAATCATAACTGTCTGGTTTTTAAAATCTTGTTTCATCGCGTTCCTTATGAATGGCAAATTTATTATTGAGCGCCATTTACTTTTATATCGTATTTGATTTATCGTACCCCTAAACGGGGTCTTTATGGAAGCATATCTTTATCTTTTAATGGCCATAGCCGGCGAAGTTGTAGGGACCAGTGCATTAAAAGCCTCTTACGGGATGACTAAGCTCTTTCCTTCACTAGTAGTAGTAGTGGGCTATGGGCTTACTTTTTGGTCCCTCTCTATTGCTCTGAAAACCTTACCTGTGGGCGTAGTATATGCCATCTGGTCGGGGCTAGGAATTGTAAGCATTATATTGATTGGTGTTTATTTTTTTAATGAAGCCTTTTCTCTGATGCATTTATTAGGGACAGCTCTTATCTTAGCTGGAGTCGCAGTATTGATGTTGTTCACTGGCCCTGTCAGCGAATAAGCTTAAAAAGCTATCAATCTTTCAATATTAAATAGAAAGATAGCCTAAGCTCCAATGCTAATAGACTTAAAGCAAATTTAATAGAATGCAAAGTTCAATGCATAACGCTTGTCAACATGAAGCCAATTTAGAAGACGAAAGTGGCATGCAGCTCCAAATTATTCCACCGTTTGCTAAAGAAAGTGAAATCATTAAGGTCATCTAGTTGAAGGCTAGGCAAGCTTAAGCACTAAGCAACAAATCCTTGTTTAGTGAAGGCGATGGGTTGTAGAGCGTAGACTCGCTTGGGTATATTGGTCAAAATAAATTTAGGTGAAAAGCGACAACTTTTAGAAAGAAAGTGTTGGTAAGCCTTGAGGAAGGGCCAGAAGACCAAGAAAAATAAATAAATAAATAAATAAATGGACTTGGATAATAGTAAAGCGTATATATGGCAGTTTTGCTTTGAGAAAACATACCTGCAAACATTTCCGGATAGTAAGGGCCTAACTACCGAAATAAGTGAAAACTGGCAGTCTTAATCCACCTGCCAGTTAGTCCTTGTCTGTCAGTTCAAGCACTGCGTGGAACACATTTAAGGCCTTTATCCTTCGCAGACATGCTCCTATCCTCTTTTGAAAAAAACACTACCCACCTGTAGCCTGTCAATAGCCTTAGACGGGCGCTTGCTTAGCAAAAAAACTAGCTACCTGTATCGGCTTCCCCTTTTCTTCTTACAGAAATTTTATTTTCACTAAATACATCTTGCAGTTCTCTAACTTTAAATCCAATAGGATATCCACTTAAAGGATCCTCTAGTAGTACTTGTTTCCATTGTGCATATACATTCCACATATTTATATCTTCCGCATCTTTACCAGGTCGAGGAATAGCTCCTTGACTAATATAGGAAATCATAGAGACCTTGGACATTAAGGATTCAGACTCTTTACCCCCTTCCTTATCACCCTGTCCGCTTCCTGATATATATTTTCCGCAACCTAAAAAGACCGCTCCTAAGACAGCCTCAGTTAACACATAATATTGCTCGGCCTGTTCTATTAATGCATTGCTAATTGTTGCCTTTCTTCTAATAGCAACAGGATCCATAACTCGGACACGAGGCAGGGTAATAAAAGAGCCTACTAAATAGATTTGGCTTTCTGTCTCTAGCATATTTTCTATGCTACTCGTTACAGTCCCTAGCATACTAGAGGAGAGAAGACTGGATGGAGCATCTTGAGAAAACAGTTGAGAAACAAACATCTCTATCTTTTTATGCAAATCTGTACCTGTAGTATCTGTCTTTCTAAAAACAAGATGCGACATTTTTTCTGAAAAGAAAGAACGTTCGTCAACAATTTTGACTTTGGAATAATGGGGATCAATAGGAAGCATTTCTTCAGTAGAAAAGAAGTTTCGTGACTCATACAGCTCGCTTATTTTGCTGCATACCTCACTATAGTCTTTCTTAATTTTATTTATCTTAGCGTTTAAAATGTTTAACCTTGTTTGTTTCCCTTCTGTAGTAGATTGTGTATAAGAGGGAGAATTTGTCATCTCAACTTTTTCGATATTTGCCCTCTCAAGCTCTTCTTCTAAGTTTAAACGGACTTTATTCTTCAGAGGTAATAAAAAATCACTTTTCTTAATAATACTTCCCAGTGCATAGCCTAAGTGCATAGGCAGTACATCTCTTTGACTTATGATAGCACTCATATAGGGCTCCCTTAATTTTTAAAATTTTAAGTGGATTTAATGCGGCCAAGTTGGCCGCCAGAAAGATTAAAATTTATTGAGTTTGTGGGGGGTTCTGAGGAGCCTGGCCTTCATATTGCTTTCCTTTTGTATCTTTTTCAGGTTTCTGCGTTGCTTGGCTTACGCTTGGCTTGCCTTGCTCTGCCTCCTTAAAGGAAGGGCTGAGTTCCTCTAACATCTCTTCAATTTCTTTCTGGGTTAATATCTGATAGTTAAATCCAATCGGTATTCCACAGTCACGATCAGTGGTCATTTGGGTAACAAAATTCTCGTAAGCTTCCATTACACTCTGTGTGGAATGAACATTTTGTTTCTCTTTTGAGGAAGTTAATCCGCGATAAGTATTCATCACTGCGACCTGTGCATTTTCCATTTTCATCCGTCGCTGTAAGACAGCTAGGGCTTTTTCTTTTTCCTTACCAGTAGCCATTATTTCTGCATCTTCTTCATCTTTTTTGCTCAGTTCAAATTTCGAAGGATTGAGATCCACATGTTTCATAATCTCACGTTCAACAACCTCCCGTGCAAAAATAGGCATAGCACCTTGCGAAATAATTTCGATAGATACCTTTGTGCCTACTATGCTTCTTAATATATCACTTTCTGTTTGGATTCCATATTGGATGGCATTGGAATTGCCTATTGATATTCCCCAATCCACGAAATTTCCTCCACCTCTTACTGCAGTACTAATACCATGCTCATGGGTAAATTTATCCTCTTTTCTATCCGTTCTCGACTCATTTGAGAAAGTCACAAGGGCGGTGAATGAGCCACCTAATACCGCTTCTGTTAATAAATAAATTTCCTTAGTACCATCCGCTCTCTTTGAAATTCCATATTTCTTAAGCTCATCATTATTGTTTCTATTCATAGCATTCAGAAGAGCTTGCAACTTTCTTTTATCATACTGCAGATCAGTAAAACAGCGGACATGTCGACTGGTAGCCACAGCGTTGATCACTAATACCCCTTCAGCTATACCTTCCATTTTGATTTGAGCCAAGCGTTCTGAAGTTGCACTAGACCCAGCAAGAGAGGCGCTGCCGCCCACCATCATCAGCCACCCTACACTCGCTGAGACGCTGCTAGCACTAGAGGAGTGAGTAATTCTATCATGAATCTTAGAAAGTTCTTGCCTCATGTCAATATATTGGGAATTGTAGTGAAGGCTGTCAAAACCTCGTGGTTGCACTTCCATCTGTGATCTAGCCATATCTATAGGAGATTCAACGCCCTGATAAAAATTTTCAAATATAGGAATTTCGCCGCTTGCGCTATTTAGCTTAGCACTTAGTGTCTTTATAAAATTTGTTGCCGCCCCCATTTGCTTTTCCCAACAGGCTATGAGAGGATCACCAGATTCACCTTGGACTGCTACATCATGCCTAGCTTTAATCTTAGTTTTTAACATGTCAATTCTTTGTTCAGCAGACTTGATTTGTTCTATAATAGTTTCCTCGTTTGCCATTTTTTGCGCATACTCTTCCATTTTTATCAAAGTCTCGCCCCTAACGACGGAGCCTAAAGCAAGGCCTGGTTGGAAGGGGATCTTTCCGTTCCCCCCTCCTTTGCCACTGACATGGACTGATACATGCGCGTAGCTTCCTTCTAAACCTTTTTCTGCAATTAAATGTGTATTTTCAAAAAAGCGCTTAATTTGGCTAACATCCTTTTGAACAGTTATTTCTGCTGGCATGCCTTTTAAGGGAAGAGGCAAGCTTTTACTTACAACATTGCCTTGAGCATCTAAAAAATGAATAATAGCAGACAGGCCAGTCTGCTTATTGTATAATACCTCGATTTTCTTATCATTCAGCAAAGACTTATACGTGTTAACACACACGCCATTAGAATTAACTAAAGAAGCCGAGCCAATATGGGTAATAATACTGGCTGTGGACGGCCTGACATTGTTAGGTCTGTAAAAAACGGGCAGAACAGCCTTATCAGGTGATGCATTAAAATTAATAATTTGCATACTTAATCCTCCTTAAACTTTTGCATTTTATTTACTGAGCAAGTTTTAGATCTTCGCAGCATTGTTTTTCTAATTCTTTAATATTTTCATCATAAATTTTTATAAACTTTTGACATGCCTCTGCCACTTCGTTTCTCTGGTTGCTTCTCTCTGTTTCAGTAGGCTGGCCGACAACAAGCCCTGAAAAATCTCTTAAAAGTTTAGCGGTCTCTTTATGAGTTTGAATGATGATGGCAAGGTTCCTTTTTCTTTTTTCGGTCGCTTGAAGTTTCTCTTCTTCTGCTTTTTTTTCCCCTTCGGTAATCTTTATGTCAACTTCTATCTTTTTTAAATTTATTAAATTTTTTAAATTTTGGATCGCATCTTGTAGCTCCTTTTTTCCCTCGCAATTTGAATCTTTATTATCTAAGTCAGATAAATTTTCAGATAAATCTTTTAACTTTTTCATGTCCAGGGGCGTATTTATTAGCTCTTTTTTTTCCTGGCAACTTGGAATCTTTTCTATATCCCATGAAACATTGGAAGAGTATTTGCTAATATACTTGGCTAATAGTTCATCTGGCGAGAGATGTTTCCATTTAAGAAAGTGATCTACCATTTGCTTGAGGGCAAACAATGGAACTGTTGTGTTTAGCTGATGTTCTATTTCCCCTTCAAGCTCTTTTAAACGCTTCTTTTTTGTTTCGATTTCATTTTTTGAAGATTGAATAGATTCAGGAAGGCTTTGCAAGTAGGGCGTAAAGATATGGTGAGTCCAAATATCGGTGGATATTTTGACATATTTATCAAATTTTATTAGCATATCTCTCCTTTGCATAGCGGGTACATATTGATCTTTAGCAATCCCTGGAGAAGTTTGCTCATATTTTTCCAATAATTCTTTTGTCTCACACGCATCATCTATATCGATAAAGTCCACTTGCTTATTCTTTTGCATGTGATTGATCACTTCCCAGATATTACCTCTCATTGGGGTTCCTTCAAGGAGTTCTTTAATTCGAGTGCCATCTTTAAGTTTTTCCACTATTTCTGAAGCCACTTGCTCTTGTTTAGTAATCAATAAATAGACGCTAGGATTATCTTGAGGCTTATCTGGGTTAAAAAGACCAGGAAACTTTTCTTTGACTGTATCAATAAGGTCAATAATCGCATTAGCTCGATCTGCTAAAAAAGCATGGATGGACACCACTAACACAATGGCTTTAATCTGCTTGGCTTCTTGCACTGCCAGATCAATGCTTAGATTAGCGAGAATCTCATGGTCTTCTCCTCGCGTATCATTGAATCTTGGACAATCAGCAAGTACAACGGAAGAAGAATCAGGAACTGCATAAACTTGATTATAAGGAGCTTCAGGCTCAACTGAGACTTGCCCAAGGGTAGAATATGTCTCTTCAGCTTCTTCATTCTCTTTCGCACGCACCACCTCATTATCAGCATCGTTAGAAAAGGAGTCCTTCGCGACACCCAGAAAATAGCTAATGGCCGTACTTTTACCCGATGTTGTGTTACCTACAAAAAAGATGACATCCTTATTTTTTATCTTTTCTATGTGCTGATACGCTTCCAGTAATAATTCCATAGTTTTAAAGACGTCAACATTTTTCTCTTTATCTAAAAGAGAAGCATAAAAGACCTCTTTTACTAATTCCTTCAAAATATCTTCTTTCGGATAGGCTATTTTTAAATGTTGAGAATATTTTTCAGATATACTCGTTAAATGCTCAGCTAAATCTTGTTTTTGGGAAGTCAGCAGCTCCCAATCAACTTTAGTAAGTTGATGTGAGGCTAAATTGTCAATCAGTTGCTCTAAAAGGTCAGATTGCTGCATAAGCTTTGCTCGAAGGACATCAGTTTGTTTTTTGAGTTGATTAAGAGGAAATAATTTAAGTGTGATTTCGTCCTTTTCATTTATAATGCGGACCTGCTTATCAGCATTGGATGAATTAATGCCTGAGATAGCTTTCTCAACTCTTCTTTTCACAATATACATTCTATTTAACTGTGACGGTGTATATGTCTTTAATTTAATGTATTTTTTCTTCCGACCACCAGCCCACCCTTGAATTTCAATTTTAGAGACCATATTTTTTTCATAATGAGCAGTAAGAATATATTTCTTTCTCTTTGTTTTTTCATCGCTTAACTCTATCGTGCTAGAGCTACCTGAAGATGAAGTACTGCCACTACTATGCTTGATGGAGCTTATGAAATAAGATCCGGGCTTAAGGCTATTTTTTTCTTGTTGTTCCGTTGCAAGCTCGATTTCAAAAATCTCTTGGCTTGATAAAAGGTTGTTATGGATAGCTGACCACAATTTATGATAGTGATTTTCTATTATTATAACTGCATGAGTATCGGATGCAATGTGGACCTCAGACTGATCTTGCAAATGAAAAATAAGGCTATTATCGCTAGTTTTTCGCAAGCACTTTACAATGATTCCGATATAAGTCTCCTGTGTGTTCGGATTAGTCAAACTAAGAGTTTTATTCTCAAAGAAGTCAGACCTTTGATCCCAATTGGCTACAATACCCTCTGGTGGAGGTTTTTTCTTGATTACTTGGCCTAAAAGCATTTTAATGTCGTTATATTTACTTTCTTTTTTTAATTGCTTGTTAATAACATTAATAACATCTTCTTTTATCAGGTTGATAATAAAATCTCGTAAATCCTTCACCCTTCCCTGGTCAATCCTATGGATAATTTTCTTGACATTATCATTTGACAATTCTCTAATTTGGGGAATGTTAAATAAAGTGACTAAAGGTTCCCAGAGGGAATATTCACCCTCTCTGTTTTGTTTAGCTAGTTGGCTTAAATCATTTTTGATGCGTTGAACGATTGCAGCAGTTTGGTCTGGTTGTGAAGTGGCCCAAGCTGTTATCTGCGCGCTAAATTCTCGGAGATAAGACAGGGTGTCTCGAGGTAAATGCAGGTCGGAAAAATGATTTTCTATGCCTTCATTGGAATCTATAACGCCTTGAGAGGTTTGCGATAATTTTTGTAAAATATCTTGTAAAAGCAAAGGATTAGCTAAATCAAAAAGGTGCTCGGTGAATTCCCTTAAGGCTTTTTGGTAAGAATTTGGAGAAGTCGTCTCTTCAGAATCAACTAACATACCTCCTAACAGTTTACCGCTAACATAAAGCTTATATTCACCTTTGTTTAGCGCAGCAATTCTTAGGCTCACATTTTTAAAAAAGCTAAAAAATGTTTCGGCACTCTGGATAATTATTAGGTCTTTAGGTAAGTTTTTAGGATGAATATAAATAGGCTCACCCCTAACAGGTAAAATGCAAGCCATAACGGTGTTCTTCTTATCACCATAAGTAAATTCAACTATCTGCCCGTTAGTGGCTTTCAATCTTTGAATGTAATCCCCCTCCTTTATCTTATTTTGCCTACCAGCATTCGGATTGTCTAAACTGCTTTTTGCTAGCTTGCCCACTAAAGCCACTTTTTCGAATTCAAGTGCTGCTTTGCTCCTAGGAGTAGTTTCCTTAGCTTGCATTTTACCTACAGGGGCGGAGTAAAAACCATTTTGACCAATTAAATAATTTTGATTAATTGTCATATGCCATCACCTTTTTTGTAATTTTTTTTCTTCTAGGCAATAATAGTGCCTATTTTTAAGCACCCATAAGTCTTGTACAATTTTTTTTATTTTTTGGAGGCCACGAGATGACAGTGTGAAAGCATGTAGACAAATAAGTACCTTGCCTCATTAACCTCACATCTCTTGTTTTTGATAACTTTAGTGTAGACACAAACTTTAGAAAAGCATGTAATGTGCTCCTATTTGGGACAAGAACTTCCCCAGCAAATAGAAAAGCTTTATGGGGGAAATAATAATTTGACGCTTTCCAAATAAAATTTAGAAAAGGAAAAACAAGAAGAAAAAAGGTTGAAAGCTTTATTACTTTCTGGCTATAAGAAAAGCAAAATACTTTGCAATTTTTTTTCTTTTCTATAAAGGACGAGGAATGATTTATAAGAAATAGTGTCGATAATGCTCTCTTTCTTTTCGCTAGAAAGAAAGTAAATTTATCAAGTAAATTTTTAGCAAATGGCTTTATAAAATAGCCCAAACGATTGAAGTCACTTGCTAGGATAGCCTGAATCATTTTCATGATCTATCTCTTTGATTTCATAAACTAATATTCAGCTTCTACTTAACAAGTTGTCAACAAAAAATTCGTGTTAATATGATGTCTAAAAAATTTTACAACATACTTTTAATCAACTCCTTACGTAATTAGACATAGAAGACAGTTTATAAGGTTTTTATTCCCTTTTCGCTTAACTGAATCTTTTTTAGAAAACTACGGCCTGCTTTTCTAGTCCTTTATAACGTCGATATAGGCAATTAGAGCAAAAGTGACTAAGCAAATAAGGCTATAAGTTTTTCAACTGGATTAAGCTTAAGAGATATCGAGAGATAGCCAGAAAGGATGAATATTAAGATCATTATTGCCCTAGGCTTGCTCATCTTCCAACTTAATTTAGATCTTTAGCTTAGAAAATTGATTCTTTATTCCATTGATGAATTTCGAATTTTTTTTAATTTTTTTTGTTCCTTCGGATTGGCTTTATAGCGCTGAAGACGAAGGGTCAAGGGCGGGTAGCTAAAGCGACGTAAAATCCCCCATACGCCAGGCAAAGTTAATTTTTTACCAAACTCTTCTTTTAGAATGAATTGAAGGTCGCTTAAGTGATATACCTTGAGCAGCTCGCAAGGCTCTGGCCCTTTTTCTACCCGGGTTAAAAAGGCTTTCTCTTGCTCAGGCGTTAGAGCTCTTTTTCTTCCAGTTATTATAGGCCTTCTATCTATTAATCCTTCTAAACCGTGATGATTATATCTTCTTATCCATTTCTGAATAGCACTTGTACAATAACCTAGAGTTTTTCCTATCTGAGAGGCACTCTCTCCTTCCATCGCCATGGCTACCGCTCTTAATTTAAGGCTATAACTAGCAGAGGCTTTCTTTTTTGACAGAGCATTTAATTCCTTAATTGTATGATAAGAAGCTACAAACATGGTTTCCTCCTTTCCAAACATTTTCTTGTCCTTAATTATTCTCCTTATTTGAATTTAATAAAAGGCTCTTTGCCTTCTTAAACGCTATTACGTAAAAAGTTTATTTAAAAAGAATAACAATATAAGCAAAAAAAACTTATTACAAGATATACCTTTATAAAATTATGTAAAGCAGTTATCGGATAAGGAAGTGGCTAAAAAAAACCTCTGCGTGCTTTAAAAGTAATTTTTACTGAAAAACTTAAGTATGGAAGATCAAAATGATTGAAAAAGATATCCGCTTATTAACTCATCTTACGCAGACCTAGAATTTTTATATAAATTTTGCACTTCTTGGTACGCCATCTGATTGGCTTTAAGGATTAGCTTATAATTTATAACAAAATGAATAAGAGAGGTTTTAATTTTTAGGAATTCAAGCTTGCAAATAAGCGATAAGTGAGGCAAAAATATGTCTTTTTTGAGAGCGAGCAATTGTGGTGGGTGACCAGTATTTTGCTTTATCGATTTGTGATACTGGCGAGTCGACTTGCAGAACTTCCCCACAGGCCTCTCTTAGAACGGAGCAGAAATCTCTCGATTCACACTGTTCCCAATTAAGCAAACGCTCCTCTCATTTCTATTTTTTCAGGGGTTTTAGAAATAATAAAAGGTTTTGTTTCACTTAACGCTTTCCTCCAAGAAATGTAGTTAAATAATGAATGTCACCGCTTAATCCATCCTTTTTGCTCCAGCCGCATTACCAGCCTTCTTCGCTACTACAGGTTATTTCGCCCCAGTTCTTGGTACCGATACTCTCATTCTTATGATTTTAGTCATTTGAATTTCTCCTTTATCATCCAAGCGACTGGTTCTAAACACTTCCATAAAAACGCCAAGGCCAGCCTCACACCATCTATATGCCTAAGACCATCTTTACTTCCCATCGGCATTCCTTTTGGCCTCATTAAGGTAATTATCAGTCTTTGCAAATTGCTAAAGTAAGCCTTCATCTTAACAATAATTTAGTACTAATTTTTGATGGCAAATCAGGGAGCCAATGTCTCCATTAGCCTTCGGTAAGATTAACAAAGAAAAGGAGGCTTACAAATGGGGAAGGCTTGCAGAACTTTCCTCTTTTTGTATTAAAAGCTAAAATTTGGGTTTATTGCTTCCATTCTTCGTCGCTCTCAGTCTTCATGACAACTTTCACGTACTCTAGCACTCTTTTTAAAGTTTCTAAAAATTTTAGATCCTCCAATGTAATACGACCTTCCTTCACCTAACTAAAATAATCCATTGACAATTTCTTTAGTAAAATTTAGGTTGGCAAAAAAAAGCAAGGATAAGAAAAATGCAGCTTCAAGAATTACCATCTCAACAAAAACTTAGCAGCCAGGAAATAGCCGATTATGTCACACGTTGGGGAGGCTCCCCTTCTATCGCTTTACTTGATCCGCGCTGCCAAATTTTTACCTCTCGCTATGCTGAAGGGCTTATTGGTTATCGCCTTGCCGCAGGTACCGCTTTTGTGTTTGGCGAGCCTGTATGTGATCCTGCTTTAAAAATTTCATTAGCTCTAGAATTTGAAGAGCAGTGTAAAAAACATAAAAAGAATATCGTTTATACTCAAGTCTCTCAAGAATTTGGAGATTGGGGGGTGCGGCACTATAAGGGCGCGCTAATTGAAGTAGGACATGACTTTTTTGTAGATCCTCATCTTGATCCTACGGCAGGACGTGATGCAAGGATGTTGCGTAAAAAAGTTAAGCATGCCTTAACTGAAGGAACGTCTATTCATGAATACACCTCACCACAAGCAGAACTAGAACAAGCTATGGAGCGAGCTAAGCAAACTTGGCTAAAAGGCAGAAAAGGGCCTCAAATCTATCTTTCAAATATTCACCTATTTAATAATCGCTCAGGAAAAAGATGGTTTTATGCTATTAAAGGAAACCGTTTAGTGGGGCAATGCATGTTAAATCAATTAGAAGCAAGAGGAGGCTGGGTCATCAATCTCTTAATGGCCACGCCAGAGGCTTCAGGGGGGACCACTGAACTCCTTGTCGTTTCCATATTAGAGCTATTACGCAAAGAAAATTGTCAATATCTTACCTTTGGCATGGTTCCCTTAGACAAAATTAATCGAATAACCGGCTTAAGTGCTTTTTCTAATTGGTTTACCAAAACGGCCTTTAAAGGTGCTAATTGGATGTTTAAGCTCGATGGCAAAAGAAAATATTGGCAAAAATATAAGCCCTATTACGAAAGCAGTCATCTTCTCTTTACCAATAAAAAATTTATGGCGCGCGATATGTTTGGGCTCATGCGTGCCATGAATGCCAGATTTTAAATGAAGAAAAAAATCTCATTCTTTAAGAATTAATCCATTAAACGAGAAGTAGCTAAAGAAAATTTTTTAGCTACTTTAAAAAAGTGCAGCTTACCTATTTTCATTTTACTTTAGGGATGTTAGGTATAAAAGCAGGTAAGTTAGCTTTGGTGAATAATCTACTTAGCTCCTCCTTATTGACAGGTAGCCATATTTGATTTCTACCAAAACATAGCAGTTTACCTCGCACGACTAAATTATCGTCTTGGCGCCATAGTTCTGCTCCATACACTCTACCCTTTTCAGGGTCTAAAATTTTTCCATTAGTATATTTGGTACCTTTTTGTTGCAGATTCCAAATAATATCTAAGCCTGCATAATAAGGATTACCTAAGACCCCTGGGGCTCTGTCATGAGGATGATCGATAGTGTCCGCAATTTCACCTTGCTCATCAAAAGTAGCCACAATACGTCCATAATATTTCCCTTGATATTCATAAATTGCTATCGTGCACTCAGCCCGGCCGGTTTTCTCATTGATGGTTTTCCAAAAGCCTGTAATTTCCTCCCCAGCAAAACCTTGACAAAGTATCAGTAAAAAAAACGAGGTAAACAAAAGAAAATTTTTCATATTTTTAACTCCCAATGGTTTTTCTATAGTAATTCCGCTAAGCATCTGAAAATATTCCCATATGTGATAAGCCTAAAATTAAGGATAGTAGAAAATAACATGGGTTTAATACTTAATTTTCAACCAACCTAAAATGTTAGAAAGGATTCCTCCCTCTTAATAATTGCCTCGTCAAAACTTATTATCAGCACATGCTATCAAAAAGCTTAATTTGCCATTTTTGATGAGATTTAACATGAAACATTAATTTTTAGATAAAAAAATTTTCATGAAAGTTTTTAAGGTAGAGAGAATATGACTCCTTGCTCCTCACGTCTGTTTTTTACCCTATAGATAAAACAAAAAGAGAAGAAAAGCAATTTTTTTACTTTTACTTGGATATACAAAAAAAATATGGTATGCAAATATTAGCAACATCTTCCTTTTTAGAAAGCGCTAAGGAAAAAATTTATTATGAAGAGAAAAGGGGCCTTAAAAGGGACGGAAGAAAAATTTATAACACGCTTTAAAAGAACTAAGGCTGCATATCCAACACCCAGAAAGTTACCTCTCTACTTAATGAGAGGGGTTTTATAAAGTACGGGGTTGCATAAGAACTAGCTCAAAAGCGTATAAGAAAAAAAGATAGAAATTTTGCTAATAAATTAAAGATAGCTTTTAACTTTTATTTGTTTAAGGGACCTTAAATGATCGGTTTTATACTTTTTGGAATGGCGCTTGTCTTTACTCTTATCCATAAGACATTGATTAAAAAAGCTGAGCCTCGGGAAATCTTACTCTCCTATCTTCTCTTTTTTAATATTGGAATAATGGGGCTTATTGCTTTTAGTGGACATATTTTCAAGTCTGACCAGATTGCAGCTTTAATTGGATGGCCGCCTGGCAGTCCTTTTCAATTGGAAGTAGGCGTAGCTGATCTAGCTTTTGGGGTCTTAGGGATCCTATCCCTTTATTTTCGTGGTTTATTTTGGGTGGCCACAGTGTTAAGCTCTACTATTTTTTTGATGGGCAATTTTTGCATTCACATGGCTTCCTATCTCGACCATAATAAAGCTCCTTATAATAGTGGTATTTTAGTATGGTTCGGTAACTTGGTGATACCCATCTGTCTATTGATTTTGCTGAGAAGCTACCTCAAAAATTTTCATTCCTTCCCTAAATTTTAAAGATCTGAACAGTTAGATAGATGACAGTTAGATAGGTGTATGTGTGCTTAGGCATTATTATCTCTCAAATACTCATGCTTGGAGAAGGGAGCCATAGGGTTTAAGTAAAAAACCTAACTTTCAGTAAAAAAAATAAACTTCCTTCTACTGCTTCTTCCCCAGAGCTGTGGATGATTTCGCTTTTATCCGGAAAATTCTTATAGCCGTAAAGCTTACCCTAAGCTTTCTTTTTTGCCCTCATCCTTGCTTAAAATAGATAGAAGACCTCTTTAAAGAGTAAAAAATGGAGTAAGTGGGGTAAAGCAATTAAATAGAGAAGAAACAGGATAAAAAACTTCTATTCTGGCCTCAATTTAACTAACACCCACTATTTTTCATCGTTTAAAAGGCTTAGCAGAGACGATATTTTATCCTTGATAAAGTTCATCGTTCTATATTTGAAAGAGTTAGGAGGGTGACGCGCGCGCCAATGGATCATTAAAAAGAAAAATTAAAGTTCATCTCTCGGGTTAGGATCTCCATTATTTTAGCAATATTTCTTTTCCCCTCATCTCCCCAGCGATGTAAAATTACTACCTCAGAAAAAAATTTCTGATCAGCTGTCCAATTGTAAATAGCAGGAAGCGTTGTAAAGGAGCCCTGGTGCGAATTTAAAATATGGGCCATTAATTGCTGATCAGAACAAAACAAATGATTTTGCTCTACGGCAAGAGCCACCCAATCTTTAATTATCTTAGAACGCTTAGCAAATGCTATGACTCCCGCGTTGTACATTATTTGACCGGGAGTGATTATCTTTCTATGTAGATTTAATTCTTGAGAAAGGGCATGTTCAGCCGCTACAGCAAAGCCAGCTTCATTTTCACACCCTTCAAATAGAGGTTGCAAAGATCCGCGCACCTGGCAATCTAGATCTAGCCATAGGCTTCTTTCAAAAGGTGACAATAACAAAGCAAAAGGTTTTTTATACCAAGTAAAACGTAAATCCCACACTTGAGGCTGCATTGTTTCCCACAGGCAAGCTTGCGTAGGGTCTATCTGTTCCTTTTTGGCCATAAAGGTATCAGTTAACTCTAGCTTTATCAACTCCCCCCGCTGCTGACACCAGTTTTTTGCTCGTAAAGACATATCCCCATAATCTACGAATAATACTGGATACTCATTATGCTGACGAAAATGTGTCCACCACCAAGGTAGCATCCACTCTAAACGATGGGAAGTTCCCACAATGATACCGTCTTCTGGCTTCGTAATAGGCATATTTAACCCTCAAAAAATTTTGATATAATTTTTATACCTCATATACTAGGGCTTATTTAAAGGAAAGATTAAATAGCTTATTAAGATACTAGCCTGCATTCCTCTTTTACAGAGGGAAAAAAGTTATAAGCTTGTAAGAGGTGAGCCCTACACGCACACACTCTCTCTAAAGTCTACCTTTACAAACTCAATAAGAATTTATTTCAGGCTTTTTTAATCCATTGGTAAAAATGGATCTACCCACTAAAAAGCTTTTTTAAGAATTGAGAGAAGGAAACGTATTAAGAGCAGGATTAATAAAATATCTTAAAATGCATGAAGGCAAGGTAAAAGCTTCAATTAACTTAAAAAGACAGGCTTCCAATGCTCTTCCTGAAAGCCTACTAAGCCTATACCATCCCCTAATAAGAAAGGCCGCTTAACAAGCATTCCTTGCGCATGCAATAAAGATAAAGCTTCATTTTGAGGCATATAAGGCAATTTTTGACTCAGTTGAAGTTCCTTATAAAGCCTACCAGAAGAGTTAAAAAGTTTTTTTGTATCCCCTTTATAATAAGAAAGCATTTTATTTAATTCCTCAAGAGAAGGAGGAGATTTTACGATATCTATTGCTGTATAAGAAATATTAGCCTTATCTAAAAATTGTAAAGCTTTCTGGCAGGTAGAACACTTTGTATGCAGATAAACAAGAACAGACATTTTAGGACTCCTTAAAAAAATCAAAAATTTTATGGTACATTATTTTTATGATCTTTTAAAGTTAGAATTACGTTTTATACATAAAAAAATAACACTAGGAGCTAATGAATAAATTAGCAACAATTCCCGTGGAAGAATGGGTAAATGCATATTTATCCCATCAAGAATATAAAAGATCGACTACCTTGTGTGCCATCATGACCTCATTCGGCAGTGATAAAGGAGATGAAAGGCACAACTACACCACCCTTTATGCTAAATTATTTGGCCCTTGGAGACATAATAAAATTAATCTTTTCGAGTTAGGGATTGGGACTAACTATCCAGATATCCCCTATAACATGGGAAGAGACGGCACCCCAGGAGCCTCACTTCAGGGATGGGCTCTTTATTTTTCGCAAGCAAACATTTTCGGGGCTGATATAGATCAAAGAATTTTATTTCACACTCCAACGATTAAAACTTATTATTGCGACCAACGCCAGAAGAGTTCTATTCACCATTTATTTAGCAACACAGAGTTAAATAACCTTCAGTTTGATATTATGCTTGAAGATGGTTTGCATGAATTTGAGGCTAACCTTAATTTTTTGCAACACAGTATTCACAAACTTAAAGAAGGAGGAATATATATTATTGAAGATCTCACTGCTCATTCAAGAGTAGCTTTTATAAAGCTTATTCCTTACCTGAGAAAAGAATATCAACTGAAATATATAGAAGTAATCATCATTCCTTCAAAATTAAATCACTTTGATAATGCTTTATTGGTTATCCAAAAATGAATTTTCCCCAATCTGCTTACCGTTACTTTTATTTTCCTACCTCGTCTAAAACTTATCTGGAATAAAGTTTGCTTGTTGCTTTTTTAATTTTTATTAGCCTAGGAATTTAAGAAGGCTTAACGTAAATGCCTTAATTATTCCAGCTACCTCCTGCTTTTCTCAACTCTATGCTCTTAAACCCCTACCCCTATTTCAAATACAGCTAGAAGCACAAGTCCTATTTATATATGAAAAGAAGGAAATGGCTACCCCTCTCCTATTGAAGAATGGACCGCATCAAAATAAGTTAGAGATTTATTAAAATATAAGGCTGCCCCCTTTACGGCGGTAAATTATTTTTTATTTTTTTCTTATTCTCCTCATTTTTTACCATCGATTGGCCTTATGCTTGAAATAAAATATAGAGGAGCAAGAAGTAATATTTCTGCCACTTATGAATTTTTTCTCTCCAATCACTCAAGAAAAACTTTAAATTAAAATTTAATTTTGTCATATTCAACTTAACTTTACAATGTAGACTGTGCCAAGGATTTTCATCATGAGCCTCCCTCCCTATCCCTTTATCGTCTATTCTAGTGCTGAAGCACCTTCAAAAATAATCGAAAAACTAATCAGCATTATTAATGCTAAAAATGTTGAGTTATTTGCGCTTATCAATCATGCAGAAGAAGCTTTAAAAAAAGGATTAGAGTTACCCTATGAGCAGCTACTTATTTTTGGAGACCCTAAAACCGGTACTTTGCTCATGCAAGAAAACCCGGCTATTGGGATAGAACTTCCTCTAAAAATTCTTGTATGGCAAAACGATGAAGGCCTTACCCAAATCGGTTATAAAGATCCTACCTGTTTAGCAGCAAACTATGGAATAAAAGAGAACCTTCAAATTTTACAAAAAATGAACGATACCCTTAACACATGGGTAAAAATAGCACTCCAACAAGCTAAGGAAATTACATGAACACAAACAAACTTAATAAGTCTGAAATGGATAAAGCATTGAAAGGCAATTGGAAAGTGATAGGCTGCCAACTTAATGGCCTTTGGTTACCTTCTGCCATATTTGAAAACTTTATCTATAGCTTTCCTGATGTGGAGCATTTTAAATTAGCCTGGGGCGAATTAACTTTTCCCAACTACGTAGGAGGCTTTCCTAAAAGCGATAAAGGTAGGATATCTATTAATATTGATTTTCTACCTTACCAGATAGATTTGATTCCTCATTCAGGGCCTTTTGCCGAAAAAGCCTTTAAAGGTATATTTGAACTCGACCATGACATTCTAAAAGCAAATTTTGCTTTTCCAGAAATAGAGAGGCCTCATTTTTTTTCTGCTAAGCAAGGACATGTATATGAAATCTGGCAAAGAATATAGATAAAGGGGATTTTTTTGCCCACATTCCGCAGGTTAAAACAATGATTGAATAATTTTTTTTATTATTATGAGAAATTGACTTAAGTTTTTTTTTAAGAAAAAACTAATCTTGTTCCTCTCAAAGCAAAGAAAGAGAGGATATAAACGATGGAAGAGTATAGTAGCAAAGATCTTGACCACTTAGGGATTGTTTCTGCCATGTGTGACGAAATCAATTTAGTGAGCATGATAGATCAGGCTAATTCCCCCCGATCCCCGAGCTATTATGACAACAGGGAAATGTATCAAATTAATGGTCATCAATGGATTAGGTTTTACTTCGTGTCCCTTATATTTAGAAGCACAACTTTATGCAAGTAAACCTGTGGAACGATTACTAGGAAGAGCATGTAAATCTGAAAATGTATCTGGTGATCGTTTAGGTAGAGCTTTAGACCGCTGCTACGAATATGGATGTGATGCTATCTTTTCAGCCATTGCCTTGCAAGCCTGCTCAAAATTTAATGTTAATAAAAAATTTCAGCATTTAGATACGACAAGCATGTCTGTTCAAGGGCAATATTCCTCGGAGGAGCAAGTTCCTATCATTACGTTTGGACATTCAAAAGACTATCGGCCTGATCTTACACAATTTATGATTTCTTTAATTTGCAGCCAAGATGGAGATGTTCCTTTATTATAGCCCAAGCGCTTGCAGGTAATACCTCGGATAAAAGCCATTATAGGAAAACTTTAAAAGAGCTTAAATCCCAAATTAAAGATAGATCCAAACCTCATTATTTCGTTGCCGATAGTGCTATGTATACCGCTGGCACACTAAAAGATCCGATGCTATGAAATCGGTAACGCGCGTTCCAGAACAAATAGGAGCAGCCTATGAGCTTGTATCTAGCTTTTCTAAAGAAGAAATGGAAAAGCTGTCTGCCGATTACTGGGCCGTTGAAGTAGGTTCTATCTATGCAGGAATTCCCCAAAGGTGGCTTTTAGTCTATTCTGAACAAGCTTTTATAAGGGAAAAGAAAACCTTAGAGAAGCAAATAGAAATGAGCTGCAAGCAAAAGTCAAAGAATTAAAGCAGCTTGCCTCAAAAGCTTTTGATTGCGAAAAAGATGCTAAAGCAGCCCCGAAAGCTTTTGAAAAAAAGCTTAAATATCATCGTCTAGACAAAATAAATACTATACAAAAACTAAGCAAGCAAGAACCTGGCAGACCTAAAAAAGAGCAAGCTTTATCGATCCAGTATAGAATGGAGGCAGCCTTAGCAAAAGATGAGCAAAAAATTTCTAATAGCTTACAAAGAAAAGGAAAATTTATCCTGGCCACTAATGAGCTGAATGCCGAGCTTCTTTCAAATGATGATCTGTTAGACAATTATAAAAGCCAACAATCGGTGGAAAGAGGATTCCGCTTTCTAAAAGATCCCTTATTTATGACTTCGTCGGTATTCCTTAAAAATGAGCAAAGGATTATAGCTTTAGCTATAATTATGTGTCTTTGCTTGCTAGTTTATACCCTTACTCAGCGCCATTTACGTCAACAATTAGAAAAGCTGTCTACCTCCATTCCTAATCAATTAGGAAAACCTACAAAGATGCCTACCTTGCGCTGGATTTTCCAAGTTTTTGAAGGTGTACATCTCTTAATCAAACGTACCCCTGAAAGCATAAAAGAGTTAATCCTTAATTTAAATCCTAATATGAAACACATTTTACAAGTTTTAGGGCCTCCTTTTCAGAAATTATATACTCATGGAGATTAACTTGCGGAATGTGGGTTTAAAGATAAGATGGCTAAAAGTTTGTTATTTCATTTTAGCCCACCCCAATTTAAAAAGCACTTACAACCATTCTACAATCGAAAAACGCTGCCTTATTTTTTCGTCGATATCCTTCAAAGGATTTTCCGCTAATTCAAGCGTTTGCAGATCAGACAGCTGCCTGATTTCTATAGGCAGAGCAGTGAGCTGGTTGTGGCTTAAACCAAGCCATTGTAGCTGAAACAACTGCCCGATTTCTACAGGTAGGCTGGTGAGCTGGTTTTGGCTTAAGTGAAGCTCTTGCAGATTAGACAGCTGTCCGATTTCTGTAGGCAGAGTAGTGAGCTGGTTTTCTCTTAAGTCAAGCCATTGTAGCTGAGACAACTGCCCTATTTCAGCAGGAAGGCTGGTGAGCTGGTTTTGATTTAATTGAAGCCATTGTAGTTGAGACAGCTGCCCAATTTCTGTAGGCAGAGCGGTGAGCTGATTTTGGCTTAAGTGAAGCTCTTGCAGATTAGACAGCTGCCCGATTTCTGTAGGCAGAGTGGTGAGCTGGTTTTCTCTTAAGTCAAGCTTTTGCAGCTTGGATAGCTTCCCGATTTCTGTAGGCAGAGCGGTGAGCTGGTTTTGATTTAATTCAAGTACTTGTAGCTGAGACAATTGCCAGATTTCTGCAGGCAGGCGGGTGAGCTGGTTTTGGCTTAAGTAAAGCCCTTGCAGCTGAAGGAGCTGTCCAATTTCTGCAGGAAGGCTGGTGAGCAGGTTTTCATTTAAGTGAAGCCCTTGCAGATTAGA
>NZ_JSDQ01000087.1:0-1052 GCF_000813665.1 Neochlamydia sp. EPS4
CAACTGCCCGATTTCTGTAGGCAGGCTGGTGAGCTGGTTTTGATTTAAGTAAAGCCGTGTCAGCTCAGACAGCTGTCCGATTTCTGCAGGCAGAGCAGTGAGTTGGTTTTGATTTAAGTCAAGCCATTGTAGCTGAAACAACTGTCCGATTTCTGTAGGCAGAGCGGTGAGTTGGTTTTTGCTTAAACCAAGCCCTTTCAGCTGAGACAATTGCCCGATTTCTGTAGGAAGACTGGTAAGCTGATTTTGATTTAAGTAAAGCGTTTGCAGCTGAGACAATTGACCTATTCCTGCAGGCAGAGCGGTGAGCTGGTTTTGATTTAAGTAAAGGCCTCGTAGTTGAGACAGCTGCCCGATTTCTGCTGGAAGACTGGTGAGCTGGTTTTCTCTTAAGTCAAGCGTTTGCAGCTGAGACAATTGGCCTATTTCTGAGGGTAAGGAACTCAAGACTGCTCTAGATAAATTTAAAGTCATGATGTTTTTACAATTTTTTTCAATCCAATCTCTAAGAAGCTCTCCTTTTTTTTCTAGAGGCAAGTGCTTAATTTCTTCTCGGCTCAAGTATTCTTCCCCAGCAGGAAGTTTTTTCCAAAGCAAAAGGCGATTAATATTTAAGAGATAAGAAGAGTAATTTGCCAGAGTAGGATACCTCTTTTCTTCTATTTGTACTTTAAATTCTAAAGTTGAAAGAGACTTGGCTAAAGTAAAGATTTGCCTAAAGATTGCATTTACCTTTGCTGCTTCAGAAAGCTTTTCTTCTAGCTTATAAATCTTATCTACAATAAGAGCCTGCTCCTTAACATTTCCTTGAGGAACATGCACTTTACCTATTTTCTTATAAAGAGGGGGCATGACTTCAGAAGCTAGCAGATGATGCCATCTTTTACAGACGCTAAATAAGGAAGGAACTACGCAAGCCTCTAAGATAGGGAGCAGCAATTCATTGGGCAAGCTTTCAATAGATGCCGATGAGATAGGATGCATTTTATTTCCTTAGGTAGTAATAAATTTTTTAGCATTTTTATTTTCAAAAACAATATAAAAAAATTAAA
>NZ_JSDQ01000088.1:0-1135 GCF_000813665.1 Neochlamydia sp. EPS4
ACCCCCATTTAAAAAGTACTTAAGCCATTCTACAATTGAAAACGCTGCCTTATTTTTTTCTACAATATCTTTCAAAGGATTTGCCGCTAATTCAATCTTGGTAAGCTGAGACAATTGACCTATTTCTGCAGGCAGAGTGGTGAGCTGGTTTTGATTTAAGTAAAGCCATTGCAGCTCAGACAGCTGCCCCATTTCTATAGGCAGAGCGGTGAGCTGGTTTTGATTTAAGTTAAGCTCTTGCAGCTGAGACAGTTGCCCGATTTCTCCAGGAAGGCTGGTGAGTTGGTTTTCGCCTAAGAGAAGCCGGGTCAGCTGAGACAGCTGCCCGATTTCTGCAGGAAGGCTGGTGAGCTGGTTGCGATATAAGTAAAGATGTTGCAGCTGAGACAGCTGCCTAATTTCTGCAGGAAGGCTGGTGAGCTGGTTTTGGCTTAAATTAAGCCATCGCAGCTGGGACAATTGACCTATTTCTGCAGGCAGAGCGGTGAGCTGGTTTTGACTTAAATCAAGCCATTGCAGCTGAGGTAGCTGCCCGATTTCTGCAGGCAGAGCGGTGAGCTGGTTTTGTTCTAAGTAAAGCATTCGCAGCTTAGATAACTGGCATATTTCTGGGGGTAAATAAGTCAAGCCTGCTTTAGATAAATTTAGCGAAGTTAAATCTTTACAATTTCCTTCAATCCAATGTTTAAAAAGCTCTCCTTTTTTTTCTAGAGGCAAGTGCTTAATTTCTTCTCGGCCCAAGTATTCTTCCCCACCAGGAAGTTTTTTCCAAAGTAAAAGGCGATTAATATCCAGCAGATAAGAGAAGTAGTTAGTTAAAGTAAAATATTTCTTTTCTTCAGTCTTCCATTTAAATTCTAGAGGAGAGTGCTTACTTTCTTCTCGGCTCAAGTATTCTTCCCCACTAGGAAGTTTTTTCCAGAGTAAAAGGCGATTAATGTTCAGCAGATAAGAGGAGTAGTTAGCTAAAGTAAAATATTTCTTTTCTTCAGTCCTCCATTTAAATTCTAGAGGAGAAAGAGAACTAGCTGAAGTAAAGATTTGCCTAAAAATTGCATTTACCTTTGCTGTTTCAGAAAGCCTACTTTCCAGCTTATAAATCCTATCTAAGATAAAAGCCTGCTTGTTAATATCT
>NZ_JSDQ01000089.1:0-41806 GCF_000813665.1 Neochlamydia sp. EPS4
AATTCATTGGGCAAGCTTTCAATAGATGTCGATGAGATAGGATGCATTTTATTTCTTTGGGGGAGGGATAACTTTTCAGTATTTTTATTTTCTAGAACAATATAATAATTAAAAAAGCAAGTCAAAAGAATTCGTATCCTTATCAATAGACCTCTTTCGAAATTCACTCAATCAACTCTAAATTATAAATTCCTGCGATTAAATTGAACCTTAACGAAAATCTTTTGCGCCTATTTCGGTAGCGATCGCATATAATTTTAAATCGCTTCAGATTACCAATAACCCACATTCCGCAGGTTAAAACAATGGTTGGATAATTTTTTTTATTATTTTGAGAAATTAACTTAAGTTTTTTTTAAGAAAAAACTAAGCTTGTTCCTCTCAAAGCAAAGAAAGAGAGGATATAAACGATGGAAGAGTATAGTAGCAAAGATCTTGACCACTTAGGGATTGTTTCTGCCATGTGTGACGAAATCAATTTAGTGAGCATGATAGATCAGCTAATTCCCCCCCGATCCCCGAGCTATTATGACAACAGGAGAATGTATCAAATTAATGGTCATCAATGAGTTAGGTTTTACTTCGTGTCCCTTATATTTAGAAGCACAACTTTATGCAAGTAAACCTGTGGAACGATTATTAGGAAGAGTATGTAAATCTGAAAATGTATCTGATGATCGTTTAGGTAGAGCGCTAGGCCGCTGCTACGGATATGGATGTGATGCTATCTTTTCAGCCATTGCCTTGCAAGTCTGCTCAAAATTTAATGTTAATAAAAAATTTCAACATTTAGATACAACAAGTATGTCTGTTCAAGGTCAATATTCATCGGAGGAGCAAGTTCCTATTATTACGTTTGGACATTCAAAAGACTATCGACCTGATCTTAAATAATTTATGATTTCTTTAATTTGCAGCCAAGATGGAGATGTTCCTTTATTAGCCCAAGCGCTTGCAGGTAATACCTCGGATAAAAGCCATTTTAGGAAAACTTTAAAGGAGCTTAAAGCCCAAATTAAAGATAGATCCAAACCCCATTATTTCGTTGCCGATAGTGCTATGTATACCGCTGACACACTAAAAGATATTTCCAATGGTATGAAATGGGTAACGCGTGTTCCAGAACAAATAGGAGCAGCCTATGAGCTTGTATCTAGTTTTTCTAAAGAAGAAATGGAAAAGCTGTCTGCGGATTACTGGGACGTTGAATTAGGTTCTATCTATGCAGGAATTCCCCAACGGTGGCTTTTAGTCCATTCTGAACAAGCTTTTATAAGGGAAAAGAAAACCTTAGATAGGCAAATAGAAAAAGAGCTGCAAGCAAAAGTCAAAGAATTAAAGCAGCTTGCCTCAAAAGCTTTTGATTGCGAAAAAGATGCTAAAGCAGCCTTGAAAGCTTTTGAAAAAAAGCTTAAATATCATCGTCTAGACAAAATAAATACTATACAAAAACGAAGCAAGCAAGAACCTGGCAGGCCTAAAAAAGAGCAAGCTTTATCGGTCCAGTATAGAATGGAGGCAGCCTTAGCAAAAGATGAGCAAAAAATTTCCAATAGCTTACAAAGAAAAGGAAAATTTATCCTGGCCACTAATGAGCTGAATGCCGAGCTTCTTTCAAATGATGATCTGTTAGACAATTATAAAGGCCAACAATCGGTGGAAAGAGGATTCCGCTTTCTAAAAGATCCATTATTTATGACTTCTTCGGTATTCCTTAAAAATGAGCAAAGAATTATAGCTTTAGCCATGATCATGTGTCTTTGCTTGCTAGTTTATACCCTTACCCAGCGCCATTTACGTCAACAATTAGAAAAGCTGTCTACCTCTATTCCTAATCAATTAGGAAAACCTACAAAGATGCCTACCATGCGCTGGATTTTCCAAGTTTTTGAAGGTGTACACCTTTTAATCAAACGGACTCCTGAAGGCATAAAAGAGTTAATCCTTAATTTAAATCCTAATATGAAACACATTTTACATGTTTTAGAGCCTCCTTTTTCAGAAATTATATACTCATGGAGATTAACTTGCGGAATGTGGGTTTTTGCCTCGATAGAAAAGCTTTCAAAAATTAAAAAATATTTTTTATCCTAGCAAATTAAAAATATGACGACTTTTTACCGAGAAGGCTAAAGCAAAAAGATATATTAAAAAATATTTGTTTACTTATGGGGATAAAGGAATAATTTTCCAGCAACGATGAATTTTAGGATCATGAAAATCTAAAGGCAAAGTTTTAGTAGAGATGTCGATAATCGAACAAGTGCTAAAAAGGCTTTTATCAAAAATAAAGGTGCGCGAATTCGTGCTGAAAAATATTATTCCTTTTTTGCAAAGAAGTTTAATAGCTTTAGACAATAACTCTACATAATCGATTTGAATATCAAACATTTCAAGCATTTTTTTCGAGCGCGAGATAGTAGGAGGATCGATAATGATAATATCGTATTTAGTGCCTGTACGGCTTTCTTGGTTTAGAAATTTTAAGCAGTCTTCACGAATAATAGGATTTTTTTTCAAGGGAAGAGCATTAAGCTCAAAGTTGTCAGCTCCCCAGGCGGTGTAAGTGTTCGACATATCCACGCTTTTTGTAAAAGTTGCTCCAGCTCTCGCCGCATGTACACTAAAAGCGCAAGTGTAGGCAAACAGATTTAAAACCCTTTTGCCTGGACAGGCTGCCGCCACTATTTGACGAGTCTCCCGATGATCTAAAAAAAGCCCGGTATCTAGGTAATCACGAAGATTAATTTTAAACTTCACCCCATATTCATGCCCGATAAAATACTCTTTAGAGCTCTCCTTCTTCTCATATTGCTCCATTTTTTGTCGCCGCACACGCGTGCGCCAATAGATCAACTCAGGGGTGACGCAAAAAAGAGATCCTAAGACTTGCTCAACTTCTTCCTTTAATTCAGCGGAAGGTTCAGGAGCTTCTCTCGTGCGAGAAAAATAATGTACACAAAACCTTCCTGCATAAAAATCGATCGCTAAAGGATAATGCCTTATCTCACGATCATAAATGCGAAAGCAATCAGTAATCGTGCGCTTTGCCCATTTGCGAATGTGACGGTAATTCTTTCTAAGGCGATTTTTAAAAGAAGAACTTTTATCTTCTCCATCTGCTATGGACGGAAGATATAAGGCGGCTTCATTCATGACTATTATCTCATTCCTATTTTTTAGAAAAATTGCATTAGAAAGGCTATTAAAAATCAGTAGACTTCGTAAGAATATCTGACAATAATAAAATATTTTTAACGTTTAAGGAAAGCTTTTTAATAGAAATCTCTCTTCAAACAATTAATCTTTAGGGCGAAAAAATTCTATCTAAAATCCTAGGTGCTGTCGTAAGGGCTTAGAAGAGTCTAGCTACTTGCCTACCAATAACTGAAGGGAAATGACCTAAGAAATTATTAATATTTAGAAGGGGAATATTTATGGAAGAATAGGTAGAAAAGAGAATAGAGGCACAATAATCTACCCTTTAATAAGGTGTTTAAGAACGTTTACTTTATTATCCTAATTTTTAAGTAAAAAACTACTCAGGGGTGCTTTAAGGCACCCCTGAACATCAATTCTTAAAGTTTGCTTTCCGATGTCTCGTTTGTGGAAGAGATATCTTTAGCTCCTTCGTTTTTCATGATCTCGTAAGCACGAGTCACTTCCTCACGCGTATCAGCATGCGCGCTGATTAAAATATTGCCAGCCTTTAAGCCAGCTTCATATCTTTTTGCTTCATTTTCTGGAATTCCTGCACCAACAATGGCTCCTACCAAAAGACCTAAGCCTCCCCCTACAGCCGAACCACTTAAAGCAGCCATAATCGGGCCAGCAGCAATAAGAGCTCCTAGTCCGGGGATAGCTAACGAACCAATTCCAGCCAGCAATCCCAAAGAACCACCAAGCACTCCACCTGCCGCAGCTCCTACAGCTCCCATTTCAGAAGCTTTGGAGCCCGTGCTGCTAGAAGAGAGGTCCTTATCAGCCGTTCTTGCAAAGTCTCCTTCCACAGCTTCGCCATACCTATTGGAGGTAGCTGTCGGCTGATTTTGATCAGGAGAAAGGATAGAAATATCCTCATTATGAAATCCGGCAGATAAAAGTTGTGATACAATTCGTTGAGCCTGAGCTTCATTACTAGCTAAGCCAAAAACTACTTTTTTCATAACAGCCTCCATAAATTAATATTTTTTTCCGGTTATTTCTAGTTGATTTTCTATTTTTCTTATTCCAGGAATCTCTTTGGTTTTTCCAATAATAATTTCTCTTTCTTCAAGTGTGGCAATAGGACCCCGTAAAGTTACCACTCCATCAATTGTTATAATTCTAATGTTCTTTGCATTCATAGACAAAGAATCATCTTTCACTATAGCCTGGCGAATTTTTTGGGTAATGGTACGATCTGCTTCACTTTCCGATTGATCTAATGGAGTTTTTTCTACTGCATAGCGATCAGCTTTATCCCTTAAATAATCTGAGGGCTCTCCTTTGGGTGAAGAAGGGACAGATTTATCCTTGGTATCACAAGAAATAACAGCTAAAGATAACAGCGTCATTAAAAAAACTTTTTTCATAGAAACCTCCTAAAAGTTAACCATAGTTTGTAAATAGAGACTTATATGCAAATCTTAATTTCAATCTAACGTGGTGGCATTATCTAACAATACACCCAGTAGAATAAAAATTTTCCTCGCAAGATCAAATTAACAACAGGGCACACTGTCACCTATCGAACGCCATTTCTAACCTTAACTTTAGTGTCAGGAGATGGCGGGATAGGGAACACTCAATAAAAAAAACTAAACTAACAAAAACTCTTTAGAGTAAAACCTAATTCTTTAGTATTTCAGCTTTTAGCACTTTACTCACTTCTTCTTTTAGATTTATAAAAGTATAGTTGTGTCGGCACAGCTTTTTTGTTATTAAAGTCCTTATTTAATTTAAGGCTTTTTCCAGTGCTTTAACTTTTAAAATATTTTCTCTTAATTTTTAATTTTATCAATTAGGCTGTATGAGATATACAATCTATCTTAAAGTAATTTTTGTCTACAGTAAATGTTGCTTTCTTGATTGAATAAATGCTTTTTCAAAAAACAAATTATTACATTAAAGAATCAGGAAAAACGCTCTAAAAGAGGCTTAAACTCATTCTTTTTAAAATTATTCATAATAATGAGCCTTTGAGTATCACCATCGCCAAGGTAAAATAGATGACAATTCCTACTACATCTACAATGGTAGCCACTAAGGGAGCTGAAGAGGTAGCGGGATCAAATCCTAGACGGCGTAAAACAAAAGGCAACATAGCTCCTGAAAGTGATCCCCATAGTACCACTCCTATTAAAGAAAAAAAGATAGTAACGGCCATTAAAAACCAATGTTCACCATATACATGCCCTAAAGTCCCCCATAGCGAAACCCGAATAAACCCAACCACCCCTAATACTAAGCCTAAGGAAGCGCCTAAAAGAAATTCTCCCCGCATAATATTCCACCAATCTTTGAGCTTCACTTCACCTAAAGCCATTGCGCGAATAATGAGGGTAGAAGATTGTGAGCCCGCATTTCCCCCACTGGAAATTATCAAAGGAAGAAATAAAGCTAAAACGACAGCTCGTGAAATTTGATTTTCGAAGAAACCCATGGCTGTAGCTGTAAACATTTCGCCTACAAATAGTATGACCAGCCAACGAGCTCTTTTTTTTATTAATTCAAAAAAAGGAGTCTCCAAATAAGGCTCATCTAGAGCATCACTTCCACCAATTTTATGCACTTCGTTAGTATTTTCTTCAGAAGCTAATCGTAAAATATCATCAATGGTGACGATACCTAGCAAAACTCCTTCATCATTTATAACTGGTAAAGCAACGCGATTATACTCTTTAAATAGATTAATAGCTTCTTCAGCTGCATCATGAACGGATAAAGCTAAAAATTTTTGATCCGTAATTTGGGCAATTTTATACTCTTTTGGATGAAAAAGTATCTCTTTAAGCCTTAAATCATCAATCAAGATACCTGCATCATCCACCACGTAAATTACATCAATCGTTTCACTATCTTTTCCATACTCTCTAATATAATCAAATACCTGTTCTATACTCCAATTCATCTTGACTGCTATATAATCCGTAGTGATCAGCCGTCCTACGCTATCTTCCGGATAGCCTAGCAAGGTTAAAGTTTCAAGGCGTTGCTCAGGGGGCAAAAGTTTTAAATAATCTTCCACCACCTGCTGAGGTAATTCCTCTAAAAGAGCAGTACGATCATCAGATCGCATAGCTGTTAGCATGCTTGCAATTTGCGTAGAAGATAATGAGCGCAAAATTTGCTTTTTTTGCTTATCAGAAAGGTAATCAAATGTTTCAGCTGCTTGTTGAGGAGATAACAAAGTAAAAACAAATAATCGATCAGGCATAGTTTTTTTTTCTATCAGATCGGCTATTTCAAATCCTGAGAGAGATTTTAAACTCTCCTGTAATTCTTGATCTTTTTTATCTTTAATTAAATGATTGAGGGAGGTCAAAGGGGAGACTTTCATGAAAAAACCTTCTTCTACTCTTTTGTAAGCTTTTATTCATAGCCTATGTGCGATTATCTTCACAATTTATTTCTTGGCCTTGCCCACCTAAGGTCCCCCAAGATAAGAAGCTTTTTATTTGCTATGGCTTCCTTACAAAAAAGTTATAAGCTTGCTCCTGTTTATATATAAACGGTCTTGATAAAAATAATTAAATTTCCAATCAATTGGACATACAACATAAAAAAACGGATAAGAAAAAACTTCTTACAGCTTATTCCTCCAAGCTAACTTAAAGGATATAAATCAAAGAAGAACTTGTAGATGAAGATTTCTTGAAAACTACTCAGAAAGATAAATAAAAAGAATACTTTTTATTTTTCAGCAAACCAAGAAAAAAGGATTTTTGGATGGAAAAACACTATCAAGGTGCCTCTCCTATTTTTTCTATTTCATGCTCACTCAAGAGATTACATAAAAAATTTAAACAAACCTAAACGGTGCCAATTATATTTATATGTATATAAAATAAATTTTAATGTATTTTGAGGTTAGCATACATAGTTTTTTTTTAAGAGGTTTTATGAATATAAGCTTTACTCGTTGTTGTGGTTTTTCTCTTTTCATTTTAGGGGGAATTTTATTACCTCTTCAGGCTGATCCTAGTGATCAAGGCAAGCATACTCTTTCGCAATATCCTCAGCCCAGTCCTAAAAAATCGCAAGCTTATAGGCCTCCGTCTGATGATCAAAATTATAATAACCTTACTGACCCTTCTGCTAATCCTAGCAATATTCCCCCTTCTAATCCTCCTGGCTTTTATGGCGGTTTTTATGGGTCACCGCCACCCCCTACAGCTAAGCAGTCATTTCCCGATAAAGCTGCAGCAGATGAGCTCTATAAGCATATTCAAAGCAGGTGAGCCTTAATTAAGGCTAATCTGCAATTTTAGCCTTAAAGTGGATAGAAACCGGCAAGGGGTAAGAGCCAGATATAAGGATTTTTATCGTATTTAAGTTAAAAGAGGATTTTGTCTGATAGCCAATCCAAAGATTTTTTTTCGTAGCGCCTCATCTTTTTTGCAGAAAAATGGGTTCAAGACGCCTTTTTTTTGAAAAAAAAGCAAGGTAGGGAACGGAAATAATTTTAGGAGCAGCTGAGTGTGTTTAAAATGACTCAGTCCGCTCTATTAGCTATATTTTAAGAGTTTTGTGTAGTAGAAGGTAATATACCTTTTACCTCCACCCCTCTCCCTGTTTATTATTTTTCACTTTTAACAGAGATCCGCTTAGCTTCAGAAGATTTGGCTTTTTGAAAGCTAATCTGTAAAACACCATCTTTATAAGAGGCTTGAGGTTCTTCACGATCGTTAACTTGTTCGGGGAGAGCTACGCTATAAGAAAATGAACGCATCGATCTTCTATAAAATTTCTTATCTCTATCACTTTCTTCTTCTTTTTTCTCGCCTTTAATCCAAAGAACACCTTTATTTAAATTAATTTCAATCTCTTCTGGATTTAAACCAGGCATAGCGGCTTCTACGATAATGTTATTATTTTTATCCTCATAAATAGTAAGCCCTTGATCTCTTTCCTCACCATAAAATTGCTCAAGCTCACGCATGAGGTTTTTTGGAAAACGAAATAAGGGGTCACGATTGAAAATGGAAGGGAATAGGTTAAAAGACATTTTATACCTCCTTAAAATCAGTTATAGGATTAAACGAACGATATAAATTAATACTTTTTTATCATATCTAATGATTAACTGTCAAAAGGATACGCGTCACTAATAATTTGAAAAGTGACTCGGCAGATTGCCGGCAATTTTTCGGACTTGCTGTGGAAACAACCCAATCTCTTGTCTTTTATGGCCCCTCTTATACTAGCCTTTATTCCCTATATTAACGCCTCTTAAGCTTTGAGGCCTTGAATCTCTTTCATTTTATTTATAGTTAAAGGCTTAATGGAGAATCCTGCTTGTTTTGCAGAACGAAAATTTCCTCCAAAGCACCGCTTCATGCAATCCATAGCTATGCCAGCAAGAAAGCTTTTTTAATACTCGTAAGTCTTCTGCCAAAACTTCCTAGCGCTATTATCTTCTCCCAGCCTTTAGTAAATTTTGAGCCATCTTTTCTCTTCTCCTCTATGAATGGCTCGCCTCTTCTCTTAACCTGACTCCTCGTCGCATTCTTGGTATTTATGGATGATTTGTCACCCCGTTTTTCCTATTATCTATCGATTTATCTATCGATCGATAAGCTATTATCCCTCTCCTGGCACAAATTCTGTTTGCCTTCAGGCCATGGTCTAATTGTATATAGGAATAGATCATAAGCAAAAGGAGTAAGGATTTCTCTGGCTCTCAAGTGTCGTATCCAACAGGACAGCTTGATCCCTAATCCCTAGGATTATAGAGTTAAATACAATTTTTGAGAAAAACCTGCCAAAGAAAAGAAAAGCCCATAACTTGGTAAGTTTCAAAAGCTTTTGAATAAAATGTTAACTTCTTTTTCTTAGAATAAATTTTTACCACCCAAGTTTTCAGAAAACTTAAGTCATCTACCCCTGTAAAAAATTATATTTATGAAGCTTGGTTTTTTGCTAAAATCAGGCTTTGAAGCCTTTTTTACCCAACTACAAGCAAGCTAAATAAGCAAATAAAAAATATAATTAATATTTTTTTCATCAACTTTGGTGACACAAAAAAGACAAAAATGTAAAAGGAGTAAGCCAAGCGTTTGACATAAACAAAGCACTTATTTAGCATAAGTGTCATTTTTACTGTAATCTCTCGAGTACTAGGCTATAATACTAGAGCATTATTAAAATTGCCCATTTTTATTTCATAAGCTGACCCTTACACGAGAAGCTGAAAACTTAATCTACAAGCCTTAAGGAAACATTACCATGCTAATTCACAACTTTTTTCTCCAGCTTGTCATTATTCTATTTATGGCTAGAGTGTTAGGAGAATTTTTCGCTAGGTTTAATATTCCCTCTGTTATTGGTGAACTTTTTGCCGGCGTTCTCATTGGACCTAGCCTATTTAACTTAATAGAGCCTAACGAGATGATTAAGTTATTGGCAGAAATAGGAATTATTCTTCTTCTTTTTGAAGTAGGACTTGAAACGGATATGGGAAGGTTAGCAAAGACAGGCAGCAAACCTTTTATAGTAGCAGTAGGAGGAGTTATCATTCCTTTTACGCTCGGTTTTCTTGTCAGCTACCAACTATTTGACTTAAGCCTACTTGTATCTTTATTTATTGCAAGCACATTGACAGCGACTAGCATTGGAATAACAATTCGAGTGCTTACTGATCTTAAAAAACAGAGTAGCGATGAAGCTCAAATTGTACTTGGCGCAGCTGTCATCGACGATATCATAGGTATTATTTTGTTATCTATCCTTTATGAATTCTCTCAAGGAGGAGGGATTAGCTTTATAAATATTGGCAAAGTGCTCGTATTTATCTGTTTATTTCTTATTTTAGCCCCTATCGCTGCTAAATTTATTTCTAATGTTATCAAACATTATGAAGAGAAAAGTGAGATTCCAGGACTTCTTCCCACCACTATCGTTTCTCTAATATTATTGTTTGCTTGGCTAGCTCATCAGATGGGAGCTCCTGCACTTTTAGGAGGATTTGCAGCAGGCCTTGCGCTTTCTCGACAATTCTTCCTACCTTGGGGAACTTATTCTCCTCTTAACGAAGAGTTTTCTCATAAAGTGGAAACCCAAATGAAGCCAATTGTTCATTTATTTACTCCTCTATTTTTTGTCACGATAGGTTTATCTTTAAACCTTAGCGAAATCAATTGGGGCTCAACCTTCATTTGGCTACTCTCTATTTCTATACTTATCGCCGCAATAGTGGGTAAGCTATCATCAGGCTTCCTTCTTTTTAAAGAAAGCAAATGGATCAAATGGGCTGTGGGTATTGCGATGGTGCCTCGAGGAGAAGTAGGGCTAATTTTTGCAGAAGTTGGGAAAGATAGCAAAGTTTTTGATAACGATTTGTACGCTTCTATGATCATTGTGATTGCCATTACTACGGTCTTTACCCCCTTCTTTATGCGATTCTTCTACAATCTTCAAGCTCAGGCAGAAAATGAAGTAAAAAGCTAATCGATAGGTAACATTAATGATAATAAAAAAGGGCTCTAAATGCTGCTATTTAAAGCAAAATTTTTTGTTAGCTTGCATAGTGTACCTTTCGTAGCCTTCTACCCCTAGCTTTGCTAAGAGTCTAAAGTACCAAATTGCATAGGGAAATTTAATAAGAAGATAGGAAAAACTTATCTCAGATGGCCTTAAGTTCTTATTTGTAAGAAACGCTTTAAGGGGGCTTTTCTTACAAAAAATTATAAGGGATCAAGGAGACACTAGTATTGCTTGGCATGTAAAACAATTTCTAGGCTTTTGATTTTCCCATCCCCTGCTGGCTTATAAGGTTTTTTTATACAAGCATTTTTATATCAAAATGCTGCACAGGCCTGTTGGTTGATTCTAGGAGCAACGGTTATTACCTCTTGCATAAAGCCAGGCATGGTGCTAGCTTGAAGTCTTAAGCTCGCTTAAGAATTAAAGAATAGCTAATAAGCTTTAAAAAAACTAAGCCTGCATACCCAGCCCTCTGAAAGCTGTCTCTTTACCTAAGGAGATTCATTTATAAGGCATGCGATTGCATAAAGGGTAGCTCAAACGCTTGGAAAAAGCTACTTCTGCCGATAGAAAAGTCAAGCCTTCATCTGCTTGTTAGTGCAGAGGGTTGACCTCATTAGCTTTAGGGTAACCATTAAAAGGCTCACAGCTAGGTAGAAATATTTAGTTTATCATTTGCAAAAACACTTATGGGAGTAGCCTAGGAGCATACAGCATTGCAAATAGGAAAATTCCATCATTTATACTATTTAATGCAAACTCTTCTAAAGTCTAAATTTTGCTTAATCCCCGAACCAACAGGCTTGACATTACGAGGTTTTTCTTGTATAAAACCCTTAAATATTAGGGGATTTATGACAACTCCAGAGTCGGAACTTTTTGAAATAGCAGAAACCCAGCAAGGATATTTTACCTTTCAACAAGCGACAGCTGCTGGATTCTGTGATAAAAATCATGCGTATCATATCAAAACCGGTGATTGGGTTAAAGCTTTTAGGGGTATATACCGTCTCGCCAAATATCCGGTAGGCGAAAGAGAAGAACTCGTTCTTTGGTTCCTATGGTCTAGAAATCGATCAAATGTCCCACAAGGAGTATATTCTCATTATACAGCTCTTGATCTGTATGAGCTGTCGGATAACATGCCATCAAAATTACACATGACTGTTCCTTTGGGATTTAGAAGAATGGCAAAAATTCCAGAGATTCTGATTTTGCATAGAGATAATTTACACACCGATGAAATTGTGATGAAGCAAGGCTATAAAGTCACAACGCCGTTGCGAACCTTGATTGATGTTTTAGAAGATAGTGTGCTCTCTGAAGATTTATTAATGCAGGCTGTTCAGGATGCTAAGAAAAAGGGGCTAATCACAAAATATGCTATTAAAGCCAATCAAAGATGTCCTGCTAAAGTCGCTGAAAGGCTCCTAAAAATGATGGAAGAAGCATATGGGTAAAATATTTAAAACGGTAACAGCTTTATTGGAGAGGAAAACCTGTCTATAGTGGCGTGTGAATTATTTATAAAACCTGTGGACGGTAAGAAACGTCCAAAAGAATGGGGGCGGTTGGACTCGAACCAACGCAGACCGAAGTCGAGAGATTTACAGTCTCTTGCCATTGCCACTAGGCGACACCCCCAGAAGGATGCTGACAGTAGGAATTGAACCCACAACCGTCCGATTACAAGTCGGGTGCTCTACCAATTGAGCTATGTCAGCTTACACAATACTCGTTTAAAAGATAGCGTTTAATTATGCGTAATTTATAGCAAAAATGCATGATTAGCGGCAAGTTATTTTATAAAAAAATAACGGTATATTCTAATTTTTTAGTGTTCAAGAAGTTAGTGCATTTTTTTCAAGAATCGTTTGGCTTAACAATCCTACGCAGGCTATAGGCAAGCTTAAGAGAAGCCTTAAGCTTGCTCTATAAAAAGATCTTAATCAATCATTCCGTCTTCTCTAAAGAGGGGGCTTCTACAGAAGAGACTTCCTTTTCCACATGGAGTAGGGGCGGTTGCTGCTTAAAAGTTTTAGCAATAGAATCTCCGAAAGTGCGTTCCATAAGATTAGGCATAGCAGGCTGATTTAACCATTTAGCAGTAAGTTTCTTTTTAGTGTACTTTTTTCCCCAACAACAATTTTTATATTTCTTTCCTGATCCGCAGGGGCAGGGATCATTACGGCTCACTTTTTCTGTCATATCCATATCCTTTAGGCTATATTGGTAAGATTTAGAGCAAATTTTAGAAATGCCTTGACTCCGCCTCTAAGGGTACTATAAAGTATTTGGTAATTATTTTTAAATAAAAGTTAATTTTTTATGACTATCTCTATACCTATTGCTCAACCGCCCTGGTCGCGCTTAGGTAAAAAATTAGAAAGCACTTTTCGTCGAGCTCTTTATGACTATCAAATGCTAGAGAGCAATAATAAGATAGCGATAGCCCTATCGGGAGGAAAAGATAGCTTGACTCTATTATTTTTACTAAAAGCTATATCAGGTAAGGGCTTTCCTGAATTAGATATATATGCCATCCTTGTTAATGGCGAATTTTCTTGCGGTGCAGGCGTAAATGTCACCTACTTAAAAGCTATTTGCGATCAGCTAGGCGTCCATTTTATTGTTAAAGAATCTAAGCAAAAACTCGAAACACTTGAATGCTACAGTTGTTCTCGCGAAAGAAGATCTCTTCTTTTTGAAGCTGCTAAAAGTGTAGGAGCCACTACTATTGCTTTTGGCCATCACCGTGATGATAACATTCAGACCCTGTTAATGAATTTGTTGCATAAAGGTGAATTTGCAGGAAATTTACCCAAAATTTATATGCAAAAATATGGAATAACGATTATACGCCCTCTTATTTACATTCAAGAAGAAGATATTCGTGCTTTTGCAGAGCAGTATGGATTCATAAGAATTATGTGCCGATGTCCTGTAGGACAAAATTCCATGCGCAAGAAAGTAAAGGAACTAATTAAAGAAATAGAAATTCTTTACCCTTATGCTAGCGAAAATATTGCCCGAGCCTCTCTTTTATATGGCTCGCATAAAGCTGCTAAGCCCTAATACATAGTGTTGAAATGATCGATAAGAACTGCCAGGATGCTTTTTATAAAACATTCAGTTAGTTAGAAACATAAGCTTAAACTTACCTATAAAAAATCGATCGATTTTCCTTATCAAAATAAATCTTTCCTTAAAGTTTTATTTTGATTTTTTTTAATTCTCTCAAAAAGCTAATCACTTTTATTTTTACTGTTTACATTTGTTGTGGATCTTCATACACTTTTTATCAAAAAGGAGATCAATATGGTTTATTCCAGGTCCAATGAGCATGAAAATCATATCACTATTCAAGGAGTGGAAATTGCTTTAGGATTTCCTGACCAATTCAATTTTCAATGGATAGGTCAAAAAGATGTATTGGATCAACTTCTGGCAGCTTGGTTGGTCATTGATGAAAAAGATATACCTTTAAACCCTCGCTTAATTGGCAAGCCAGGAGTCGGCAAGACTACCCTTGCCTATGCAGCAGCAAAAAAGCTAAATAAAGAGGTTTATATTTTTCAATGCACGATGGATACACGTCCAGAAGATTTACTTATTAGCCCTGTTATAGATAAAGCAGGCGGAATCCGCTATGTAGCTTCCGCTTTAGTTACTGCCATGCTACGAGGGGGCGTCTGTATTCTTGATGAAGCTAATCGCATGAGTGAAAAGTCATGGGCTTCACTGGCTCCTCTTCTCGACACAAGACGCTATATTGAATCCATTGTAGCTGGCCTTAAAGTAGCAGCAGACCCTGGCTTTCGCATCTGTATTACCATGAACGATGATACTTCGACGTTCGAGATTCCGGAATATATTCACAGTCGTTTACAGCCTCAGATCTATTTGGATTTTCCCGAAGCCGAGGAAGAAAAACGCATTCTTAAAGAAAATCTCCCTTTTATTGATGAGTATATTGTTGAGTATGTTATTAATTTTTTACAAAAAGCCCATACTAACGCGGAAAATTATACGATCAGGGACGGAATCAATATTGCACGTTATGCGGCGAAGAGATTAAAAACTTTAGAAAACAGTAAAATTAATATTGATAATTTGCTACGTCAAGCCGTTCTCATGACGCTTGGTGATGAAGCACTTACCCACCTCATGTAAATTTTATGAACAATCTACAAGCATTTTATATTCAGAAGGGAGCTGTTTTTGCGGTACCCATTCTCCATTATAAAATGGAAATGGCAGCGCAGGTACGCATGGCTTTTGAGGCCATTCAACCTGATTGCGTTGCCGTGGAACTTGCAGAAACTATGCAGCTACAATTATTGCATGCCGCCTCTCGTCTACCGGATATTAGTGTGGTGATGTGCTATAATAAAGATCATACGCCTATCTATTATATGTGTGAACCTTGCGATCCTGCTTTTGAAGGTCTGCGCAGTGCCATGGAAGCTCAAATTCCTGCCTATTGTATCGACCTTGATGTCGATGATTATCCGGATAGTACAGAATATATGCCTGACACTTATGCCATACACAAAATAGGGTTAGAGAACTATTATAAAGCATATAAAGATTTTTTCTTAAAAAAATCAATCAAAAGTACTATGGATCAACAGCGTGAGATGTTCATGGCAAGACGCCTAAAAGAACTCTCTTTTAGCTATGAAAGAATACTTTTTATAGCCGGCATGTCGCACATAGAAAATATTCTTACATTGATGGATAAAGCTTCTTTTGCTCCTTTGAAGCATGCGCCAAGAGAGCATATTGAGCTGCTCACCTTATCGGACTTATCTACTCAAGAAGTTATGGCAGAATATGGATGGATTACTAAAAATTATGAACAAGCCAGGTGTGCCTATCCTTTAAAAAATAGAGAAGAGCCTGCTTTTTCTTCTTTTCCCCCTGATCGTCAAAAGCTCATCTATAATCTCTTTAAGTTGGCCGCTGAAAATTATACTAAGAATACGGGAAACAGCTTTCCAGGCTATAATTTTCGCAATATCATGAAATTCTCTCGCAACTATGCATGGCTCCATCAGCAACTTTTACCCGACTTGTATCAGCTAATCAGCGCTGCCAAAGGATGTGTAGATCACCATTATGCCTATGAAGTATGGGCTTTGGCAACAGAATATCCCTATAGACGTAATGTAGATCAGCTTCCTGAAATTGATTTATCTATTGAAGATATCTGGGGAGCTAGTAAAAGCATTCGTTTTCATAGAAAAGAAAAAAGCAGAAAAGATTTATCTTTTCATAAGCAACGCAAAAACCGAGCTCAGCTTCATTTTAGACCACCTCCCCTGTTTAGTATTTGCTCGTATCCTCCCGAAGACCTAGTGATTGAAAAATTTGGGGATTTCTTAAAGAAGAAGGGCACTCAGCTCATGCGCGAAGAAGCTGCTCGCATCGTTCCTTTTTCTTCAAGCCTAGAGGATGGAGTCGATACTAGAGAAACGATTCGCCATTGGCATGAAAAAAAGTTATATGTCAAAGTCTCAGGGAAGCCTCCAGGCGGAGTAGGGTCAATCGTAGTAATATTTGATGAAGATACCCCTAAAGAAAATGAATCTTACTTAGAAAAGTTTCCCTGGCGTACGACTTGGCTAGGAGAACATAGCCAGGAATCCGATATGGCTTTTTATGCTACCGATCTCCATGCTAATGTGGTCGGTCCCGGCATCTCGCGTTGTCAGTATGGAGGTTTTATGATGTCATATCCACCTCGTAGAATGTTTGATATATGGTCTGATGCTGATTATCAAAATTGTATTTCCAAAGCTGAGGTGCTTCTTATGGCAGCTATCGATTATGCTGTCCAATCGCTAGTGGTCTATGTTGCCAATCAACCACCTCGCTCCCTATTGAAAAGTTTTGCACGCCGCTATGGCAAAAAGATAGTTTACATTCCTTCAGGGCAACTATCTCCTCTTACCCTTAATAAGTTGCGTACATTTCATGTATTAGATGGGCAAAGCAAGAGAGAAATTGCTGGCGACTATATTTTTTAAAATTTTACCAGCAAACAACTTTTACAAGCTTAAAGATAGAAAGATTTATTAGCTGGACGAGTATTTTTTTTAAGACATCAGTTTATGCTGAGCATAATGAATGATTTCATTAAGAGTTTTAAGGCGCTCAATTAGCTCAGGGGTTAAACGTAGATCTAAGTTCAAACGATGGATTTTTTGTTCCCATAATTCAAGTTGGGATTTAAAATCAGCTTTCTGAGTAAAAGTTAGAGTTTCGGCTAGGTTAATTTCATCATACCAAGGAGGAATGTGTTTTTCTAAGTAGGCAATCTGGATAAGTGCATCTTTCAAATCCTCATTTTCTTCCTCATCGCGTAAGTCAGGTAATGACTGATTAACAATTTTATCAATTGCATGAAGAGCTGCATCAAAATATTTTTCGCGGCGCTTATCAACTTGAGCTTTCCATACAGCAATTTCTTTTAAGGGAAGGTTTTCTGGTTTTACCCTTAAGGCGTTAAGAGCATGAAGATAAGATTGTAAACGAACCTCAAGACGTTGGGCTAAATCTATCTTTTCCTCTTCATCTATCGAAAGAGCCTCTAGCATATGTTCTTGATAATCAGTGATTACTTGTACATCCCTGTCTATCACTTCAAGAAATTCATCGATCGTATAGCGGATAACAGCCTTAAAAAGAGCTTCTTTGTCGGTAGTCTTTGAGCAAATTTGAATCCATAACTTAGCTTTTTCTACCCATTGGCTATAACGCTGATAAGTTTTTGCTTGATGTAAAACCGAGCGCGGCTGCTCTATAGATTTATGTAAACGAGAAACCTCCTTAATAAGCGGATCTATTACTGCTTCAATGTAAACAAAAGCTTCAGCATCAATTTCTTTATGAAGCTCATTCTTAATAGCTTGTAATTGAATTAGTACCGCGCTAGCTTTAGATTGCAAATCTTGGATTCTCCCCACCAGCGGATGCTCTTGCAGAGGTTTACTTTGGAACCTTTGAAACGTTGAACGTATTCTATCTACAAAGCGAGCCAAAATGGTCAAACGTTTTTTTGCTGGCTCTTTTATAAAGGAATCTTGAGCATTCGAAGGTTTAGGTTTCTTTGGTGCCATAAAATTATATCACTATCCGGTAAAGACGCACTTTACCGTATAGTTTTATTTTTGTCAGGCGATAATTCTTAAAGGAGTTAATGTGATTATTATGATTGACTTATCATTAAAAAACATTTATATTTGCTCTTCAACTGCTATGGATTTAACATGTCTAAACGGCCTCATTTACTTATAACAAACGATGATGGCATTTATGCCCCGGGTATTCGACATCTCTGGAATGCTTTAAAAGATTTTGCAGATATAACAATCGTTGCGCCTGCAACCGAGCAATCAGCAGTCGGTGTTAGCATTACCGTACGTAACCCTCTTCGTTTACATCAGGTTGAATGGGCTGGCCAAACCCAAGCCTGGAGTCTTACAGGCACTCCTGCTGATTGCGTAAAGATGGGGCTCAAAGTAATCCTTGACAAGAAACCAGATTTGATTGTCTCGGGGATTAATCGTGGATCCAACGCAGGCCGCAACTTAATGTATAGTGGCACCGTAGGAGGTACTATTGAAGGTATTATTCAAGGTGTGCCCGGCATTGCTTTTTCTTGTGTAGATTACTTCAATACTGACTATCAAAAGGTAGAACACTATGTACCTCTTTTAGTAGATTATGTGGTGAAGCATCCCCTGCCCTCGGGTAGCTTGCTAAATGTTAACTTTCCCACTTATCAACATGAGATTAAAGGATTCAAACTGACCCGCCAAGGGAAAGAATTTTGGGCTGAAGATCCGTTAGAGCGTAATCATCCTGCTGAAGGACATTCTTATTACTGGCTAGGTGCTAAATTGCAGCAATTCGAAGAACATGAGGATAGCGACATTTCTTGGCTTGCCCGTGGATATATCGCGGCAGTACCTGTGCATGTAGGAGAATTAACAGACTTAGCTCATCTCAATGAGGCAAAAAGCCATTTTGAAGATCATCTAAATTTGCAAACTGAGCCTTAAGAAAAACAAGAAAAGAAGTTAATAATAAAACTTTTATTATTTAAGGAATTAGATCGATTCCAATAAAAGCTCTCCTACTTGGCTATCAATTCCAGCAGCTCTTGCTTTTACTCTCAATTTTTAAGATTTTATAATGTCTGGTAAAAGATCTTTGGCTTGTATCTTGCCTTCTTTATTTTTAAAGGCTAACCTGAGTAAGCAAAGATAATAGTTATACACTTTGAAAAAATTTAGTCTGCATAACCAACCCTTTGAAACATGTCTCTCTACTTAGTTCGAGGGATTTGTATAAAGTACGGGGCTGCATAAGGAGTCTCTCAAAGGCGTATCAAGAGCTCTTTAGAGCTATCCCTCTCACCCGTTTGGAAAAGCGTTAAGGAAAATTCCTAAATTAATAAAGTGGAATTTTTAAGGATGTTAAGGTCAAGGTAAGCTAATCTTCTCTAAGAGAAAAATAAATGAAATGATTAAAAGAAACGCGGGAGACGGGACTCGAACCCGCAACTTCCGGCGTGACAAGCCGGTGCTCTAACCAATTGAACTACTCCCGCGTATGCATAGTTGGGCGCAACAGGACTCGAACCTATGACCACCTGTGTGTAAGACAGGAGCTCTACCAACTGAGCTATACGCCCTCAAAAGGAAGCATTCAATATACCTTTTGCGGTTATTTATCTCAAGCATTTTCATTTTTTTCTTAGAAAAAAATAGTGCTCTTCGCTAATAACCAACTCATTGTAAAAAATTTATCTTTTTAATGAGCTAAGAAAAAAAGCTTAAAGAAATCCTTAAGAGCAGTAAATAATCTTCAAAATAGTCTCATCTTTTTCTTTACATTTAATTGAATTTTATTTATACTGTTTTCTTTGACAAACCCCTAACTAATTTTAGATTATGCACCATCCTACCTCAGCTAGCGCTAAATCCATCGGTTCAGAGCTTATTATTTATCTCTTTTTAATTACAGGTGCTTTTTTAGCTGCTTTTGCGATTCAAGTTTTTCTGATCCCCAACCGTTTAATCGATGGTGGAATTGTAGGAATAGCCATGGTATGCGCTAATATTTTTGGCACTCAATATTTAGGATATTTTACTTTTGCTTTAAACTTGCCCTTTGTTTTTCTGGCTTACAGGTATATAGGCAAAGTTTTTGTCCTCCATATGTTTTTTGCTCTTCTTTTCTTTACCGGCTTTATTTTTTTTATTGAGCATTATATGCCCTGGGCAGAATTTAAAGGAGAAACGCTTGAGGTAGTAGTGATTGGCGGGGCGCTTTTGGGAATAGGCATAGGCTTAATCATTCGCTATGGTGGCTGTCTTGATGGCACAGAAATTCTAGGGATCATCAGTAATCGTCTCACCGGCTTTACCGTTGGACAGGTTGTCTTGGTTATTAATATTTTTGTATTTAGTGCTGCTGGAATTGCCTTTAAAGATTGGCATCCTCCTCTTCTCTCTTTGATTACCTACATGGTAGTTAGCAAAATTATGGATACTGTCATTGTAGGTTTAGATGAGACTAAATCGGTCATTATTATTTCTTCTAAATCAGAAATTATTGCCAATGCTATCGTCCATGAACTAGGCTTAGGGCTAACCATTATGTATGGACGGGGCGGCTTTTCAGGAGATGAGCGAGAGATTCTTTATGTAATCGCCGAACGCCTTCAGCTTGCTGATCTGAAAGAGCTTATTTATAGAGAGGATCCTGCAGCTTTTATTGCTATTGAAAATCTTCATGAAGTGGCCAATGGCAATCAAACGGGAAAATACAAAAAAACAAGTCTGAAAGAGCTATTTTCACGGATGTTAAGTATAAAAAAATGACTTTATCCTTTGATGAGATCAAAGTAAAAGCATTAGAATTAGGGTGGGATGATGTAGGAATTACCCCAGCCAATGTTCGCCAAGAAGATATTCAAGCCTACAAAGAATGGCTCGCCGAAGGAAAGCATGCAGATCTGGCCTACATGGAAAAGGAAATACGTTGTTATCCTCAGCAATATTTCCCCCAGGCAAAGACGGCACTTATTTTTCTTAGCTACTATAAGCAACCTAAAGAAAATCTCCTGGCAGGCCAAGGGTTGATAGCTTCCTATGCAAGAGGAAGAGACTATCATCATGTCCATCGTAAACGACTAAAAAAATTCATTCAATGGCTAGAAGAGCGTGTAGGTGAACAGGGAATAGCTAAAGGATTCAGCGATTCTAGCCCCCTTTTAGAAAAAGCTTTGGCCGTACAGGCTGGGTTGGGTTGGTTTGGCAAAAACACTTTACTTATCCACCGACGTTTTGGCACTTACACTCTGATTTCAGGCATATTGACCTCTTTAGAGATACCCGGAGCTGTGATTTCTCTACGGCTACCGCGTTGTGGCAGTTGTACACGTTGTATAGATGCTTGTCCTACTCAGGCCTTAACTTCCCCCTATAAGTTAGACGCTGCTAAATGCTTATCTTATCACCTAATCGAATCTAAAAAACCCATTCCTCTAGAAATACAACAAAAAAATCCTGGTTATATTTTTGGCTGTGACATTTGTCAAGATGCCTGTCCTCATAATCAAAGAACTTTACCCTCTCTCACCGCAGCTTTTTCTCCTGCGAGCGGCAATGGAACTTATTTAGATTTGAAAAAATTAGAAGAATGTGAGAAAAATCCTGAGAAGCTATTTGGCACACCTTTGCAACGCCGAGGGATTACAGGATTAAAATATACCGCCGAAACTTTAAAACTAAAGTAAATGAATAGCCATTATACTTTCACTCTCTTCCATCACTAAGTTATACCTTTTAAAATAACTGCGCCTGTATAGCCAAAAAGAAATCAACCTTTTTCAAGCTGACTCTTTCCCTAAACACAAGCTTTTTACTAAGTATATGATTACATAAAGAGCTATTCAAGAGCGTATTGCTTTGGCAGTAAATAAAATTTAATTTTCATTCCTTTGATTCATAATGGCTGCTCATTTTTTAAGCGACTTTTCTATAGAATTTCTAGCAGCTTCTTTAAGATAAATGCCTGTTGTAAATTTTTTAGTTGAAAATTATCTCTATATACATACACTCACGAACAACTGAACGCACGCCTAATTTCATTGAGGAGCTACATGCTATATAATAATGTCGAAGATGAAGCTCATTTGTTTAAAACTGATTCATGGCGCTTATTTAGAATTATCTCTGAATTTGTAGAAGGCTTCGAAAATATGACCACCCTCGGGCCTTCGGTATCTATCTTTGGCTCTGCTAGATTACAAGCTAGCCATCCTTATTACAAGTTAGGCATTGATGTAGCAGGACATATTGCTAAAAAAGGTTTTGCTATTATTACCGGTGGCGGGCCAGGCCTTATGGAAGCGGCTAATAAGGGAGCTCAAATGACGCAGGGCAAATCGTGCGGATTAGGAGTAGACCTCCCTTTTGAAGCAGAGTTAAATCCTTATATTGATAGAAAGTATCGCCTGAATTTTCGCTACTTTTTTATACGTAAAGTGATGTTTATTCGTTATGCTCAAGGGTTTGTCTTTTTGCCCGGCGGTTATGGCACATTGGACGAATTATTTGAAGCTCTTACCCTTATTCAAACTCATAAGATTCACCCCTTCCCTATCTATCTAGTGGGCAAGGATTACTGGAAAGGAATAATAGATTGGATTAAATCTACAATGCTTACTCAACAATGTATCTCAGAAAATGATTTAAAGTTAATTTCTTTGACGGATGATCCCGAAGAGGTAGCTAATGGTATTGAACGCTATTACCAGCGCAATCACACGCAAAAAAATTTTTAAAATTTAAGTGAAAATTACTAACTGATTTGCTCATTGAATAGACTAAGCAGTTTATCTTAAAACTGTTCACTCATTTCCATTAATTTTTTCGCTTCCATAGAATAGGTAGCTCTAGAAGTTAAACAGCGTTTGTAAATCGCCTTTTAAAACGAGCAATTATCAATCTCCTTTTTCCGAATTTGCTAAGCTATACTCTTTCTTCTATCTGTAAGCGCATCTTAACTCTCTACTTTCAAATAAGTTGATGTGCTAATAGCCTTTTTATCAAGTGCAGCGTTAAGAAGGAGGCAGGTAAAAGTAAAACTACTTCTAAAGGCATTCTTACAAAATGAAAAAAAATTTGAATGAAAGAAGAGCTTTTATCTCTTTTATACTATTCTCACTAGAGGGCCAAACGCCCATCTTCTAAATGCCTAAAGAGAGCAGCTAATTCTTTCCTAAAGGAAGGGAATTTAATTTTAACTAATCCTTTAATCTTCTGAGCATCCTGGCAAGCTCTATTTCTTATATGTTATTTCTAGCAAACTTTGTAACCCTCGCGGTTTGTTGCGCCCGTTTAACTCATTCTGCTTTTCTTATAATAGTTTTTATTAACTTTTTTATATTTATTAATTTAAAAATTAATTTTTTATAATTAAAATAATTATTATTAATAATAACAAAAATATTTTATAATAAATATAGAGATGTTTAAAAGGAGAACTATCCATGGAAAATGCATCCCCTCTATCTGATCCTTCAGCCCATGGTCTATCTATTTATTCCTCCTCTTCCTCTATTCAAACCTCTTTGAATGCAAGCCAAGCCTCCAAGCCACATGATAAAATAGAAGCAGTTTTTCAAAGCATTAAAACTCTAAAGGACAATCGTTCGCCTAGTTTTCAATCAGATAGCACCCATACATTGTCTGCAAAGCATGAAATTTGGGAACTTAAAACGAGTGTACTTTCTGAAGTTTTACATCAAGAATCCTCTCCTCATGTTACTATTCAACAAGCAACTTCCGGTACAAATGGTTGCTATATTATTAAATATAATTTTGAAGGTAAAAAGATCGAAGGAGTATTTAAACCTATTAATGAAACAGAAAAGACACGAAAGGGTATTCCTGCAAATCAGCAAGCGACAAGAGAATATTTGGGATACATGTTAAGTCAATATCTTACTGCCTCTTTAATTAAAAAAGGCATAAAGATTGAAATTCAAAATTTTGGCGTGCCTCCTACCAGTATCGCTACTGTTGATAAAACCATTTCCATTCTTGAGGAAGGGCAAATAGGTTCCTTTCAAAAATTTAAAAAAGGTATTCCTTTAGCAGATCTTGAAAATGATACATTAATGAACATTCATATAAATGAATTAATGAAAATGTTGGTCATCGATATTATTATGCTTAATACTGACCGCCATTTAGGAAACGCTTTTCTTACCGACAAAGGAAGCATTGTTTTAATCGATCAAGGAAGTACTTTTCCTGGCTTAGATTCATTAAAAAAAGGCAAGACAAATGACAATCTAGGATTTGACTGGATGTTTATCAATTTTACTAAAGAAAAAATTCCAGTTGCCTGGCATGAGCTAATTTTAAGTATTCCTCCTCGCGAGCTTTATACAAATTTAGTAGAAAGTTTAAATGAACTTCAATCTATTCATCCTCATTCTTCTGATTTAAACATCAGTGGAAATGTGCTCTTTAATTCAATGACTTCGTTACTTTTTCTCCAGCATTGGGTAAAAAATGCAGGGCAAGAGTTACCTAGCCGCGAACTACTGCGCTGTTTTATCTCCGAGCGTATTCCCTACCTCTATGCTGTGAAAAAAGATGCTTCCAAAGAGATTACCACCCTCCAGGCCCAATCTATTCACAACTTTGAGCGTAATAAAAATACTCTAGCTAATACTTTAGATAACGATCTGCAAGAAGGGAAAAGTGGCTATTACGCCACCGATCCTGTCTTTCTAACTGTTGTCAAAGAGGCTTGGAAAGAATTTGAAAGTACTCTACCTCCTAAAGAAAGAGGGGAAATTAGCCCTAAAACTTTTCTAGACCATTGGGAGAGTGCTGAACAAATTGTAAGCACAAAATTGACACGTCTGACTTTCAAAGAAACAAACCAACTAGCAAGAGAGTATTTTTCTGCTAAATAAACATTTTCTAAAGCTTTTTAAGTTCGGCTTTATACTCGTATTGAGCAGGCGGAAATCTATGAGGAGCAAGAACTTCAAAAAATGCAATAGGAAAAAGATTATCTTCCATAGTAATCACCTTGCGTCCTTGAAAAAAGCTCCTTTTATCTTTAGGAACAGCGATTCCCTTCTGATAAAAACTCTGATAAAGAGCAGAATTAGCACAAGTCATTTCCCATTGATCATTAAAATAAGTGAAAGCGACGACAGGAATGTGAGTTTGTTTGCTAATTAAAGATTCACACTTAAGCAAGCTTTTTTCCTTGATTTTCTCCGCCAGTAAAATATTATCATTAATAGGGATCATATACTTAACTACCTCGTAATTAAAAAAAAGCAAATATAATTGATAAGAAACAAAATGTCTATAAAAAATTGACTTATTATAGGTTTGCGCAGCCGTAGACAAAACCACTCTTACCCTTTAATTAATATTCAACTAGGCATGAAGCTTATCTTTTTTGTTTTCAAGAAAATAGATAAACTTAAGTCAAAAAAAATCTTTGCATAATTAAAACCTTAGCCCCTATAACCCTCTTTACTCGGAAAGGTCAAAAAGGGAGATAATAGGACGGATTGATAAAGCAAAAACGAAGAAGGCTTAAGACATCTTTTAAGCAGGCCCATAGAGCTTTTAAACTAATAACAAACGTAAAGGAACGTGGATGTTTATTCTCTACCTTATCAATCTAAATTACATATGCTTGCTGCATTGTTTTTCTAGCAATTTTTACTCTTCTAAACTAAAAGAGCATCCTTCTGCAATCAAGCCATCAATGTAGCTTAGATGAAAATCGGAATGAAGAAATTTTTTATCATGGAGCATATAGAGATGGAAAGGAATGGTTGAGTCTACGCCGCCAATATGGAACTCTCGTAAAGCTCGTTTTCCTATAGCTATCGCTTCTAAACGATCTTTGCCATGGACAATTAATTTAGCAATCATGGAGTCGTAATTGGGAGGAATTTGATAGCCTGAATAACAAGCACTATCTACGCGAACATGGGGGCCACCAGGAGGTAAATAATATTCAAGTCGTCCAGGAGAAGGTGAAAAATTTGCTGCAGGATTTTCCGCATTGATGCGAAATTGGATGACATGTCCCTTAAAGTTAATCTCTTCTTGGGCATAGCGCAGTTTATTACCCATTGCTACACTCAGTTGCTCTCCAAGAAGATCCACTCCTGTTAGCTCCTCTGTCACCGTATGTTCTACCTGGATCCTTGTATTTACTTCCATAAAATAGAAATGATGATCAGCATCCAATAAAAATTCAACGGTAGCTACTGAATGATAATTAGCCTCTTTAACAACACTAATCGCTGCTTGGCCAATTTTTTGCCTCAGTTTGCTATTTAGTAGCGGACTAGGGGCTTCTTCAATAAGTTTTTGACGACGCCGTTGGATGGAACAATCTCTCTCTCCAAGGTGAATATAGTTGCCATATTTATCTCCAATAACTTGGACTTCAATATGCCGAGGATCAACAATCATCTTCTCTAGGTAGACATCAGGATTACTAAAGCTTGCATCTGCCTCAGCACGTGCAGCAGGAAAAAGACGTATGAATTCTTCTTCACTATAAGCAATGCGTATTCCTTTCCCCCCTCCCCCTGATACGGCTTTAATAAAAATTGGGTATCCAATCTCCTTGGCCACTTCTAGGCCCTCTTTTAGATCGCTTACAATCCCCTCCGAGCCAGGAATAACAGGACAGCCGGCCTTTTTTGCCGTGGCCTTAGCCTTAGCTTTATCTCCTAACAATGTGATCGAGGCAGGAGCAGGCCCGATGAAATTTAAGCCGCAACTTTCGCAAATGGAAGCAAAATTAGCATTTTCGCTTAAAAAACCATAGCCTGGATGTATGGCATCTGCTCCTGTTATTTCACAGGCAGAGAGGATGTTAGAGATCTTAAGATAAGATTTAGCAGCAGGAGCTTCGCCGATACAAATGGCTTCATCGGCATGCAACACATGAAGAGCCTCGGCATCTGCTTGTGAATAAACTGCTACTGTTTGTAAGCCTAAATCGTGACAAGCACGGATAATCCTAACGGCAATTTCGCCACGGTTAGCAATAAGAACTTTTTGCATATTTCAATACTACGTAATTCGAAAGAGTTTTGTTCCAAATTCTACAGGATGTCCGTTTTCTACTAGCACTTCCGCCACCGTCCCTGTTGCTCCAGCTTTGATTTCATTCATTACTTTCATAGCTTCTATAATGCAAACTACGCTATTTTTATCAATTTTACTACCTACTTTAACAAAAGGAGGTTCTTCAGGAGAAGGCGTATTATAAAATGTTCCTACCATGGGCGAAGTGACAAAAAATGTATTTGCATCTTCCTTATGCTCTACCGCTTGACCAGGTGGCACTGCCAAAGAAGCCACACTAATATTTGCCCGCCGCAAGGCCTCGTCTGTTTTATTAAAAGTCTCTTCTGGCGACTCAAACATTGACTCGGGAACCTTTAGGGTTCCCCCATCGTATCTTTCGATCTCAATTTCAAAGCCTTCTTTTTTGATAGTTACGCGTTTGGTTCCCGTACGTCCCATCGCCCCCATCAATTCCTTTATCTGCTTTAGCTCCACGCAACAATCCTCCCTATACCCTCTGTATGTATTCGTACGAACGCGTGTCTATTTTTATGATATCACCTGCTTCGATAAATGGTGGAACCTCAATTTTAGCCCCAGTCTCTAATAGAGCCGCTTTGGAAGCATTAGCTAATATAGATTTATTTTCTCCTCCTTCCACTTTTGCAACCATTAATTCTAAAAACTGAGGTAGCTCTACAGCAAAAATAGTTTCACCAAAAAAAGAAGCTTTAACTTCTACGCCTTCTTTCAAGTAGTTGATGCTATTGCCTATAATATGTTGAGGAATTAAGATTTGATTAAGGTTTTCAATGTCTAAAAAAAGGTAATCCTTTCCTTCTAAATAAAGAAATTCTAGACGACGTTCTGCTAGATTAACATCTTTAATTGACTGATTTAATTTAAAATTCTTTTCAATCAGTTCATTAGATGTTAAATCGCGTAACTTTGTTTTTATAAAAGGCGTACCCTTGGGTACCATCACTTTTACCGTAGTTTCCACGCGATAAAGTTTGTTATTGATAGAAATTGTCATTCCAGGAGTTAGCTGGTTACTCATAACCATAGACGTTTCTGTCCTTCAGTAAAAAATTTAAGCTATCCTTGACATATTAAGAAACTAGGGCTCAAATGTCAAAGAGAAAAATAGGGACAAAATTTCAAAAAAATTTCTTTTTTCTGGCTCTATAAAACAGTCTCTTTATAGAAACATTAAAAGGTAAGCTGCTTATGTTTCCAAGCGTAATAAAAAAGAGAGGGTAAAACTTTTTATATCTGCTAAGGATGGACTTACGGATTTCCAAGAGTAAAAAAATTTATTAGGTTCTCTCAAAGGCAGCGTAAGCTTTCTACTCCTTCATGCATGTTAGGGCTCTTAAATAAAAATGTTCCCGCCACTAAAATGTTAGCCCCTGCTTTTACACATAACCTAGCAGTTTCTGGAGTAATTCCTCCATCGACTTGAATATCAAAAGGAGGTAGCTTTTCAGGAGAATCTTCCTTAGCAGTCATCCCCCCTTGGCAAATATCAAGTTTAGTCAAGCATTCACGCGTAAAGCTTATTTTTTCTAGGACCTCAGGCATAAATTTTTGTCCCCCAAAACCTGGATGAACAGTCATAAGCAAGATAAGATCACACTTATTTAAATATTTAGGAATCATAGAGGCCGACGTCTCAGGGCAAAAAGCTAGGCCTGCTTTAATGTTGCACTTACGAATATATTCCAAAGTTTCATCTACCTCTTCGGTAGCCTCGAAGTGGATAGTGATATTGTCTGCACCTGCTTCAACAAAACGTTCGATATAATCAAAGGGATGATAAACCATTAAATGAACATCTAAGAACATATTCGTAGCACGATTAATAGCAGCAACAGCTTGTGGCCCCATCGTTAAATTGGGCACAAAATTTCCATCCATGATATCAATATGCAAAGAATCTGCCCCCGAGTCCTCAATTTTCTTAGCCGTATCTGCCAAATAGCCAAAGTCACCTGCTAAAATAGAGGTAGCCACTTTTATAGGGTGTGTTTTTATCATTGTTAATGCCTGGTCAAAATTATGTTCAGGGAGGTTAGCTTAAGCAACCCGAGCTTGTCAAGTAATACAATCCATAAGTGATTAATGGATGTTAAACAAGCAGGTAATTAAAGCCCTCTACTTAAATCTCTTCTCGCTGTCCCTTTAACCTTAAGCTAAAAAATGCCAACAAAGCCTATAAATTTTCTTCTTGGCCGCTTCTCTTTTTTTTCCAGTGCCACCTCATTCGACATTAAGAAAAACTTTTAAGCATTTACACAAACTTTATTTAAAAATTTTAAAGCCACAGCTTGCTATGTCTCCGTGTGAAACTCAAAACCAGGGATTAAACTTAAAGCTTAGGAGACTTTATTATCAAACATGTTGATTACTGCCTTTTGAATAATTGAGCCAAATAATTTTTGCCGTTTTCCATCCAAGCAGCGGTATAGATAACAATTATAATTGACCTCATGCACCTGCATATAGGCAGTGGCAATTTCTGAGGATTTAGCTTGCAAAACATCTAAAGCTTGAGCTAAGTCCTCGCGGTTTAAACGTTCTTCAGATTTCACTATTACATATATATAAGGCGTCTTGACTAATGTTTTCACGTGATAAGAGAGGGGCGGCACCATTTCTTCCTCAATTGTTTCTCTTAACAAGCTAAAAAACATTTTCAAAGTTTCTGCTTCTAAAACGGTGCGCATGACTATAGGGGTAATGGAAAAGAAGAAATTTTCTAATAACAGTTCATTAAAATCAGTCTCTTCTCCAAGGAGCACTTTTAGCTCGGCTAAAAGTTCATTTTGTTTTGAGATCATTCCTCCGTTAAAATCTCTAAATTCCCCTAGAATTCTTAGCAATTCAAAAACTACACTTTGACGGGCTTTATTTAGATCGATAGAATTATCTCGTCTAATGAAATCATCTTTTGAAATCTTTACAGTAAATACCGTGGCTTCTTTACTATGCTTTCCTCGCAAGTATCCTAGAGTTTTACAACGATCATGCGTATAGTCTAGAAAAGTTTCACTTTTATCAAAAAGTTCTTTTATAGAGGCGCCACTAGGCTCAACCACTCTAACTACAATGATAGTAAATACCAACTTAGAATAGGTTTGCTCGTCAAAATTAATGATGACTTGAGGTAAATCCCGTACAAACTTAACTTGGCTGCTTAAGCTAAAGATGTTACGCATAATCTCTTCTTCGTTGCGTGGCATGAAGATAGGGTGCACAATATGTTCAATGCTATCTAGCAAATCTACAGGTAAAGTTTTACGCAGCTGAGAGACTTCTTGTGAGGTAAATTTTTCTCCCATGCTTTTTTCTATTTCTATATAGAGAGTACAAAAGTTTTCTGGAGAGCGTCGATTATCGATAAAAGAGTTCTCTACCATCAGCGCATTGGGAATATGATTTTGAATCGCTCGAATTAAATGCCGTTTATCAAAAATTTCTTTTTCCCTTAAAAAATTGAAGCCAACAATGATCCCTAGCACCTCCTTATTTTGCTCTTGGTCGCGCAAATAGGTTTTAAATATTTTCAAGAAGAAGTGCCTTTTATTTTGAACTTGAAGCCGATCGAAAAGATATCTTCTAAAAAGATATTGAATGCAGATAATGCGACTAAGATGGCGGCTACTTCGTTGTGATTTAAAATCATCGTGGCATATTACCAACACATGTTGCATCTCTGTTAACAAATCAAAGTCAAAAAACTGAGGTTTACGCTCAATCAAATAGGCGATATTTTCTTGGATAAGAGCCGTTTTTGCATCAATGCTTAAGCCTTTAATTTCTAAAATTCTTTTAGCATAGTAAGAAGAATCCATTCCTAAGCGTATTTCTGCTTCGATAATAGGTAAATTAGCTTTGATTTGCTCTACATCGGAAATTAAATCCAGATGGATAACCACTTTGAACAATCGGTAAATTAGTGGGCTTAGAGAAGGAATGCAAAACTCAGAAGAAAATATCATCGATTGATTTAAACGTCGCCCTGGCACTAGCCAATTCGAAAGCATTTCGATAAAAAACTTTAGAGTATGTTTCTGAGATTTGCCAAAATAATAAAAGGTTAGATAGCCAGGAGCCTGGTTTGAAACTAAAGTCTTAAGGATAGGAAATTCACTCTCATAACTCTTATTTTTGAAAAAATTTAGAGGAACCATTTTCTTCAATGTGCTATGGATAGCTTCCTTGAATAAATGTATACTTATGTCATTATCTTGATCCTCAACAAGAATTTTTATTTCGGGAAAACACTCATTTTCTTGCATGGTTTAAGCTACTTATAGGCATATATTGTTAAATTTCATCTTCAAACAAATGCTTATCCGGCTGGCAAGAGTCTTCAAAAATTATTGTGCACCTTTCATTTTCTCCCATACCATATGTCTTAAAAGATCTTATCTTTAAGGGCAAATAATTCTTATAGGCCAATTCTATACAACGAGGATGTAATATCTTTCCACCTTTACCAACTACCTCTAAAGCTTGCTTATAAGTAAGCTTTGAATAAAAAGCTGCGTGAGGATTTTTTTTAGGGTCTTCTGCATAAACTCCCGGAACATCTTTAAAAAACTCTACGACCGAGGCCTTTAAAATCACTCCTAAAGCTACTGCTGTAGTATCTGAGCCACCTCGCCCTAAAGTAGTAATTTCTCCTAATCTGCTTACCCCTTGGAATCCTGCTACAATAACGATTTTACCAGAATCTAGCAAGGGCAAAACACGAGTAGGCCGCACATCGATAATTCTTGCTTCCGTATGCTTTGAACAAGTAATAATTCCTGATTGGCTCCCTGTAAAGCTTAAAGCCTCACATCCTTTAGCGGCCAAGGCCATTGCAAGCAAAGAACAGCTGATTCTTTCTCCTACGGTCACTAGCATATCATATTCTCGGCGAGGAGGGTCAGGGTTAACTTGCTTAGCTAATGCAATCAAATGATCTGTGGTTTTTCCCATCGCACTTACTACGACTACAAGACGTTGAAAATCTTTTTTTCGTGAAATAATAAGATCGGCTATATAGGAAAAATGCTCAGCAGTAGCTACTGCTGCCCCTCCAAATTTCATTACAAGTGTCTGCATAGGAATAGTTTTTTACTTTTTTATTATTTTTTTTCTGATAAGCTTGAGTTACTTATAAAAAAAAGCCTTCCCATCTGTCAATTTAAATCCTTATATTCCAAAGGCAAATGAAGTAAGATGTATGAATTGGAAAAAATTTTTTGTTTTGAAGCAGCCCACTTTTTAAACCATCATGATGGTAAATGCAAAAGTATGCATGGCCACTCCTATAGTCTCCATGTCATTATCCGAAAGGAATCTTTACAAAAAGAGGGGCCCAAGAAAAACATGGTAATAGATTTTCAAGATCTCGCTGATCTTGTCCAGCCTATGCTAAAAAAATATTTAGATCATCAGTGCTTGAATGAGACCCTACAGTCAGATTCTACGACGGTAGAATTTGTGTGCAAATGGATTTATGATTATCTTAAGCCCATGCTACCCGAACTGCATGCTATCACCCTTTATGAAACAGCCTCTTCAAAAGCCACTTACTGGATATAAAGTTTTTTTTTCAAACAATCTAGATAGCTATGGGTCAATTTTCATTTCAACCCCTCATCGATAAAGAGAATATTTAATAAAAAAATTTATTAAATTAAATAAGCATTTTTTATATTCTTCTAGATTCGGTTTTATCCATATTTCCTTTCCTGCCCTCTCCTGTTTTCACTTTAGTTTTATATATTGCTATTTTTCTTTCACATCTGATATCTTTACTCCATTAGTATGAAAAATAGGAGTAACCTTTAAATGTCTAAAAACCCCCAACACACCTGGAATGAGAGCAAGATCGTCGATGATGTCTCTTACCAGCAAACAGATGCAGAACTTTTTAAAGCTTTATTAGAAGGCCAGTCATCCAATAATAACATTGAAGACAGCACTGCATTGATCCCAGGAACTATCCTCAAGGGAAGGATTGTCGAAATCACAAAAGATCATGTTGTCGTAGATGTAGGCTTAAAATCAGAAGGTCTAGTCCCTATTGAAGAATTCTCTGATCCTTCAAATGTGGTATTAGATGGGGAAGTCGAAGTGCTTCTTGACCAAGCAGAAGATGATAATGGGCAGATTGTTCTCTCTCGTGAAAAAGCTGAAAGAATGCGTCAATGGGAATATATTCTTGAACATTGTGAAGAAGGTTCTATTGTCAAAGGCCGTGTCCTCCGTAAAGTTAAAGGTGGCTTAATGGTAGATATCGGAATGGAAGCATTCTTGCCTGGCTCTCAAATCGATAATAAGCGCATTAAAAACCTCGATGAATATCTCGGCAAGACATATGAATTTAAAATCCTTAAAATTAATATTGAACGTAAGAACGTGGTCGTCTCCAGACGTGAGCTTTTAGAAGCAGAAAGAATTTCTAAGAAGGCTGAGCTTTTGGAAAATATTAAAGAAGGTGATGTGCGTGATGGGATTGTTAAAAACATTACCGATTTCGGTGTTTTCCTTGACCTCGATGGTATTGATGGCTTATTACATATTACGGATATGACTTGGAAACGTATTAAGCATCCTTCTGAAATGGTTCAACTTGGACAAAAACTAGAAGTGATGATTCTAAGCGTCGATCGCGAAAAAGGTCGTGTGGCTTTAGGTTTAAAACAAAAAGAATCTAACCCTTGGGATCAAATCGAGCAAAAATACCCACCTGGAACGCGTGTGAAAGGTAAGATTGTTAACTTGCTCCCTTATGGTGCCTTTATTGAAATTGAGCCAGGTATTGAAGGCCTTATTCATGTATCAGAAATGTCATGGGTAAAAAACGTCACCGATCCTAGCGAAGTAGTCAAAAAAGGTGATGATGTGGAAGCTGTAGTCCTTTCAGTACAAAAAGAGGAAGGGAAAATTTCTTTAGGAATTAAACAAGCGGAACATAATCCTTGGGATGATGTAGAAAAAAGATATCCAGTGGGTACTAACGTTAAAGCAGAGATTCGCAGTTTAACTAACTATGGCGCTTTTGTCGAACTAGAACCAGGAGTAGAGGGCTTAATACATATTTCGGATCTAAGCTGGATTAAAAAAGTCTCTCACCCTTCTGAAGTTCTCCGTAAAGGCGATGTCGTAGATGCCTGCATCTTATCCGTCGATCGAGATAGCAAGAAAATTACTTTAGGTGTTAAACAATTAAGCAATAACCCTTGGGAAAGCATTGAGAAAACGATGCCGGTGGGATCTTTAGTTAAAGGAAAAGTAACTAAAATAACTGCATTTGGAGCTTTTGTAGAACTCGATAGCGGTATTGAAGGACTCATCCATGTCACTGAATTATCTGATCAGGCCTTTGGTAAAGTTGAAGATGTTGTTTCTAAAGGAGACGATGTAACAGCTAAGGTGATTAAATTAGATCCTGAGCATAAAAAAATTGCTCTTTCTATTAAGGAATATTTAATTGATCAAAATCACACCAGTCATGATGACATCATTTTAACTTCCAATAAACGCAAAAAGAAATCTTCTGAAAAAGATAGAGAAGATAGCGAAGATTAGAATACGTTCTGAATCGCATCCAATCGGTAGAAAAGCTAGCTTTTCTACCGATTAACGCACCTTACATAGATAAATACCCTCTTGTAAGTTGCTTTACAAATCTTCTTTAATATATAATTCCTATCTTAAGAATTTGAGGCAAAAAAAACGATGAATAAAGATCTCATAGCTATTTTTGAGTACCTAGAAAGAGAAAAAGGCATTAAGCGAGAAATCGTAATCAGCGCCATAGAAGAATCTCTTCGTGCCGCCGCCCGTAAAAGTATTAGCGGAGCCTCAAATGTTACTGTGACTATTCATCCCAAAACAGGTAATATTGACGTTTACTGTGAAAAAGAAATTGTAGACGAAGTGGAAGTGCCTGCTCAAGAAATTTCATTAGAAGAAGCTCGCGAAATTGATCCTGAGAGCCAAGTGGGCCAATTTATTGATGTAATAGCTACTCCTAGAGATTTTGGTCGCATTGCGGCTCAAAAAGCACGCCAAATTATTACTCAAAAGTTGCGTGGGGCGGAGCGCGATGTAATTTATGAAGAGTATCGCCATCGTGTAAATGAATTAATCTCTGGTACTGTCAAACGCTTTGTCCGAGGAGCTAATTTAATTATTGATTTAGGTAAAGTAGAAGCGTTAATGCCAATGAAGCACTATCCTAAAACTGAAAAATATAATCTAGGAGATAAAGTTTTAGCCTTGCTGTTAGAAGTTAATGATACAGAGAATGGCGGCGCAGAAGTTATTCTCTCGCGTAGCCATCCAGAATTTGTTCGTCAATTGCTCATCCAGGAAGTACCTGAAATTAATGATAATATTGTGATTATCGACAAAATCGCTCGTGATCCCGGCTACCGAACTAAATTGACTGTCCGTTCTACAGATCCTAAAGTTGATCCAGTAGGTGCTTGTGTAGGCATGCGTGGGGTGCGTGTTAAAAATGTAGTCAGAGAATTACATAATGAGAAAATTGATATTATTCCTTTTTCCGCCGACCCTATTGAACTTTTGCAGAATGCTTTATCGCCGATCGAGATTCGTAAAATCAATATTAGCGAAGACGATCAGACGATCTCTATAGTCGTGGACGACGAAGATTTTGCCGCTGTGATTGGTAAAAAAGGAATGAATGCAAGGCTTAACAGCGAATTGATTGGTTATGAGCTAGAAGTGCAACGGATGACGGATTACAATCGCACCATGGCTTTACAGCGCACAGAGCTAGCCGAATCCGATGATCCTTCTCTCAGCGAGCCTTTAGAAGGGATCGATGGTCTTAACAATCTGATTTTCCAACATCTGATTGCCGAAGGCTACACTACTCTCAAATCTCTCTTGATTGCAACTCCAGAAGAATTGGCAAAAATTCCTGGCATAAGCCTAGATACCGCCGATAAGATTATAGAACAAATTAGAAAACAAAGGATAGAAAGCCTTGGCAAAAAACCTGAAGCTAACAATTAAAAACACTCAAATTGCTGAAGCCATCAATTTAGGTAAACTTAAAAGCAAAATCGCAGCAAATAAGGCTTTAGAAGATAAAGAAGAAAAGCCTGTAAAAAAAAGTGCGCTGACTAAAGCACCTAAAGTAGAATTAAATGAATCTACGAAAAACGCTTCAGTTCATTCTCCAGCTAAGGAAGAAGCTACGCCTCGAATCCGCGCGCGTTCTAAATCTGCTTTTGCTGAAGGCTCTGCCCCTGAAGCTAAGCCTAAGGTAGAATTTGCGGAAACCTCAAGAGCAGGTGAAGCTGAAGATACCGAGGAAGAAGGCATTAAAGTTAAAAAATCTAGTGAAGAGCTACGTAAAGAAATTTTTGCTGAAGAACTGGTAGAGCTATCTGAGAAAAAGATTTTTGAAGAAAAGCCAGCGGCGGAAGAAGCTTTTTCTGAAGCGGGTAAAAACGAAAAACCTCCTGCTCCTACTGAGGAGCCCCCTCTTATAGCAAAGGAATTAATTCCTTCCCGAGAAGAAAAACCTGTAGCAGTATCTCGCCAAGAAGCCCCTATACCTGCAATTAAGCCTATGCCAGAATATGTCAAGCTAGGGCCTACAGGTCGGCATGTTAAGGATCTTTTACCTCGAAAGCCAGCTCCACGGCCTGCTTATGTTCCTCCTCAGGCACCTCACAAACATAAAGGCGAAGCAGCTTCTGCCCTCGATAAAGAAGCAGCAGCCAAAGCTGCGAAAGACAAATTTAAGCCCAAAGAGGGTGAAGAAGTTGCTGTTAGCGATGAAACTCTTCCTAAAAAAACTTTTCCAGGCAAAGCTAAAGAGTTTCGTGATCTAAAACCTACCCGGCGTCTTGAACCCACTCGAGCATTTGATGCACGTGATCGACAAGGCTTGCGAGCAGACGATGATACTTCTCAATGGAGAAAAAAACGCAACAGACAGATCAAGCAAGTTCAGGAAGATACCACTATTCGACCTACTGCGCTCAAAATTAGAACGCCTATTAGCATTAAAGATCTGGCTGCTGAAATGAAGTTAAAGTCCTCCCAGCTAATCTCTAAATTGTTCATGCAAGGGCTTGTCGTTACTCTTAATGATCTGCTAGAGGATGAGACCACTATTCAACTACTAGGTCATGAATTTGGATGTGAAATTAGCATTGACACCTCGGAAGAAAAAAGGATCCGCATTACTGACCAAAGTGCTAGCGAAGAGATCAAACAAACATCTCCGGAAAAGCTACACATCAGGGCACCTGTAGTTGCCTTCATGGGACATGTAGACCATGGTAAAACCAGCTTAATTGACGCAATAAGAAGCAGTAACCGTGCAGCTGGCGAAGCAGGAGCTATTACTCAGCATATCGGAGCGTTTAAATGTCAAACGGCGGTTGGAGAAATTTGCATCCTTGATACCCCAGGACACGAAGCCTTTTCAGCTATGCGTGCCCGCGGTGCGGATGTCACTGATATCGTCGTGTTAGTGGTAGCCGGTGACGAAGGCCTTCGCCAACAAACAGTGGAAGCCATCCAGCATGCTCGTGAAGCAAAAGTCACCATCGTAGTAGCTATTAACAAATGTGATAAGCCTAATTTTAATGTTGAAAATGTCTACCGCCAGCTTGCAGAGCAAGAACTTCTCCCAGAAGCATGGGGCGGGCAAACTATTACTGTTAATTGCTCCGCAGTCACTAAAGAAGGAATTAACACGCTGCTAGAAATGTTGGCCTTGCAAGCAGAAGTGTTGGAACTGCGCGCAGATCCTACTAACCGGGCGCGAGGGCGTGTTCTAGAATCTGAAATGCATAAAGGCATGGGCGCTATGGCTACTATGCTTATTCAGAATGGAACTTTAAAAATAGGCGACTCTCTTGTATTTGATCAATACTGGGGACGTGTTAAAACTATGCAAGATGAATACGGACATAATATTCAGCAAGCGGGACCTTCAACGCCTGTAGCCATTACAGGTCTTTCGGGTCTTCCAGAAGCAGGCCAAGAGTTCATTGTAGTTAAAAATGAAAAAGAAGCTCGTGAGATTGCTGAAGCTCGTATGGTGGGTATGCGCCAAAATAACTTGCTTAAAAAGAAGCTCTCCATGGAAAACTTGATGATGCAAGCTTCAGAGCCTTCTAAGAAAATTCTTAATATTATCTTACGTGCTGACGTACAAGGCTCTCTTGAAGCCCTAAAAGTAGGGCTGTTAAAGATCTACTCGAAAAAAGCCGAAGTTAATATTATTTCTGCAGGAGTAGGAGAAGTTTCGGAGTCAGACGTACAAATGGCTGCGACCTCCAAAGCGGTCATTATAGGCTTCCACACCCAGATTGAAAGCCATGCGGATGCCCTTATTAGACAACATGGAGTACAGGTTAAAATGCATGACATCATTTATCATGCTATTGATGATGTTAAAGCCATGCTCGTAGATCTGTTAGATAAGATTGCTATTGAAACAGAAAAAGGGAAGTTCCAGGTGAAAGCGCTCTTTAAGTCCTCCCATTATGGGCAAATAGCCGGAGGAATTGTTACTGAAGGAGCGATTAATCGTAATAACCAGATGCGCATTATACGCAATGGTCAGCTGATTGGAAAATCATCGATTTCCTCAATAAAACGCGTAAAAGACGATGTACGAGAAGTTCAAAAAGGCCTTGAATGTGGTATAGTTCTTTCCAATTTTGATACTGCACAAGAAGGCGATGTATTTGAAGCGTACGAAGTTACTTACATTACCCAAGAATTATAAGATTCTTTATAGAGGCAGGTAAATCATGGCAAAACAACGCACGGATAGGCTTAATTCCCTACTTAAAGAAGTTATTTCAGATGTTATTCGTAAAGACGTGCGCAACCCGCACGTCAATGAGCTTATGACGGTCACAAGGGTAGAGATTACTAAAGACTTACACCATGCCAAAGTATTTGTCAGCGTGATTGGCAATCAAGAGGAAAAAGACCAGACTATCCATGCTCTTGAAACAGCAGCAGGGTTTGTCGCGGTCACCGCCTCAAAAAAAGTGGTCATGCGTTATTTTCCAGAGCTTCACTTTAAGCTTGATGATAGCGTAGATAAGCATATGCGTATCGAGCAGCTCCTCGAAAAAATTAGTAGTGAGCGTGAGTCGCGAGGCAATGATTAATCGTTTAGCAGACTCGATAACTCCTGACCCTCAAGGTATTTTGCTTATAGATAAGCCTATAGGCAAAACATCTTTTAGCCTCGTAGCGGCATTAAGACGTATTCTAGGAGTACGTAAAATCGGTCACGCCGGTACGCTCGACCCTTTTGCCACAGGCGTCATGGTTTTGCTCATCGGACGCAACATGACTAAGCTTTCCGATCGATTTCTATGCGAGGATAAAGAATACCTTGCTCAAGTGCATTTGGGAGAAGCTACTGATACCTACGATTGTGAAGGAACTATCACTTTCCAATCCCCTCTTGTTCCTACTCCCTCTGAAATTAAGGCTATTATCCAAGAATTTCAAGGAGAAATACAACAAATTCCCCCTATGCATTCTGCCAAAAAAGTTAATGGAAAAAAACTTTATGAACTGGCTAGACAAGGAAAAGTTATAGAACGCCAACCTGCCAAGGTGACTCTGCAAGTAGAAATATTAGATTATCACTATCCTTATCTAAATCTTCGGGTGAAATGTTCTAAAGGTACTTACATACGTAGTTTAGCTGATGATATAGGTAAAAAGCTAGGGTGCGGGGCTCATCTTTCCAATCTTAAAAGGACGCGTAGCGGGCCCTTTAAAGTCGAAGATTGCTTAGATGGCAGCCAATTATTTATTGCCTCCCCTGATACTCAAGAAATTAGCAAAGCTCTTTTTTACCCTGCTCTATAGGATATTTTCCAAAACTTTTTTAGCTAATTATTTATAATTAGCTCCAAAAAAATTCTAATAGACAGCTTATAAGCCATTTATGTTAAAAGATGCTTGCTTTCATCAACCTATCATCCTCATCAATAGCCTTATCAAAAAATTATATTTATTTGCATGAAAATGTTTTATATGTATGTTGTAGGCAAAGCCTTTACAAAGGAAAAAAAGGCTGTTTTTAAACCTAGTTACCAACCTAAAGATTAATAAATTCTTCATTATTTTTTGAACCATGAAACTCCTTCACGAACTTCCATCTACATCGCTTTTCTCTACCTCTTCTGTTCTTACCTTAGGCAATTTTGATGGCATGCACATTGGGCATCAAACTATCATCAAAAAAGTAGTGGAAACTGCTAAAGAACAACACAAGGCCAGTGTAGTTTTATCCTTTGAAAATCACCCTTCCGAGGTCCTTTATCCTGATAAGCCGGTAAATAAAATCTGCACTAATACGCATAAAATTCAGCTGATCAAAAATATGGGTGTAGATTTATTAATCTTGCTTAAATTTACTAAAGAATTTTCTGAGCAGAGTGCTGAGCAATTTATCCATCATTTGCAAACTCTCCTCCCCTTTTCTCATCTTATCCTTGGATGGGACGCTACGTTAGGTAAAGATAGAAAAGGCAATAAGGAAACCATTAAAGCTATTGCAGAAAGAGAACATTTTAGTGTGGAATACATCGAACAGCAAACTGTCGACGAAGTTGCTGTTTCTAGCTCCCTGATTCGTAAATTCATTCAAGAAGGACGATTAGAGACCACCCAGAAGCTCCTAGGACGTCCTTATAGTGTCTTATCTACCGTTTATAGAGGCCTAGGAAAAGGAAAACAGCTAGACTGTCCTACAGCCAACTTGGACGTCAAAAGTTTGTGTATTCCTCCTTTAGGAGTCTATGCTGTTAATATCTTTGTTGATCAGCAGCTGTTTAAAGGCGTGGCGAATCTAGGGATCGCGCCCACCGTCCGTGAAGATAAAGTCCCTCTTTTAGAAGCTCATATTTTTGATTATGAAGCTAATCTATATGGTAAAACTATCGAAGTTATTCTTACTTCTTACTTAAGGCCTGAAAAAAAGTTTGCTAGCCTTGAAGAATTAAAGTTACAAATTCAACAAGATATCTTAAAAGCTAGATCTCTTGGTTAAATTTAAATAAAGAAAGTACTTTATTTATTTTCCTTTTAGCTTGCTATAGCCTTAAAGAAAGAAAAAATATTAAAACTTAGAAAAACCTTTTATATCTTCTCTTCTTAATCCCCCCACCGCTTCCATTACACTCACCCCGCAAAAAAATATTTTTTTGTTTTAGGTTGACAAATTATAACGCTTCTTTAAAAAATTGAGGATAAAGCAGATAGAGCTTTGAAGTGTAGTTGAAAATAAAGCTAGATAAAAGGAGGATAAGCTTATGAACTTAGAAAGTTCCTCTATTAACTCTTTTATATTTACAACGTTTAAAGAACTAGCAAAAGAAAAGCCTTCTCTAAGGCTAGGCCCGTATGCAGAAATTAGCTTAAAGATTTTCCAGGAGCTGAGCCAGCAAGATTTAACTAACGCACGAGGTGTTTGTAAAGAGTGGAAGCAATTAATTGAGCAGACGGATGGATGGAAAAGGCTTCATTCAAAGAAAATTAAAAGCAATTTACCCACATCTAATCAGCTTGCTGCTAATGCAGCAAATTCCTTGGATCCTTCTCCGCCTCACTGGAGCCCCCCTCAAATAGCTAAATCCTTATGGTGTAATCCAGCGACTATTATTAGCGGCTCACAGGAATCAAAAGTAAATGCTGTAGCTGCTTATCTACATAAAGAAGGCTTTGAATTAAAAGGTGTTGCAAGTGACGGCGACTGCTTTTTTAATGCTTTTTTAGGAAGCTATAAAGGGCTTTCTAGAAAGATTCCATTACTTGACATGCCCAGCGATAAAATTTCTTATTTAAGACAAGTGCTCTCAAACATTATTAAGCACACTAACAGTAAAAGAGCAGAAGAAATAATAGAAAAAGGAAGTTGGATAAGCGGCTTAGGA
>NZ_JSDQ01000090.1:0-4567 GCF_000813665.1 Neochlamydia sp. EPS4
TTTTTTCTAATTCTCTATCGATGAATGCATTAAAAAGCCCCCTAGAAACATTGGAAAGCCAGGAGCTTTTATCAGGCGAGAAGATAAAAGAATTAGAACAGACCTATACTTTAGCTTTACAAATTGCTGTCCAAGAGAAAGATCCTATTCAAGAAAGCTTTTGCATAGAAGAATTAGGTGACATCTATCTAAGAAAACAAACATCGGAAACGCTCCTACAAGCAGCAGGCCTTTATAATTATGCCTTACGCCTAGCTCCTCAAGAGCGTCAAAAAGCTCTTAAAGCTAGACTTGCTCAAGCACAGAATTTACTTGTTAGAGAATGTAAAGGTAAACTTTTTGATTCTATGTTAATAGAGAAGCAATTTGAACGCAATCGTAACAAATTAAAAAAATTTAGAGAAGAAATAGAGAAGAAAATTCAAACTTTGCCAGAGAACCCTCCTTCCCTAGAAGTAAGAGAGCTTTATCATGAGATAGCTCATGAGATAAAGGTGTTCTTCGGACAGCTTGTAATACAAGCCATGCATCAATTAGATACTGCGCCTTGTGAATATGCCATGATAGGCTTTGGTTCATTAGCTAGGGAAGAAATGACACCTTATTCCGACTTAGAATTTGGTATCCTTGTACAAGACGACAATCCTATAAATAAAAAGTACTTTAAGAATCTCACATATCTACTTCACTTGCAAGTCATCAACTTAGGAGAAACTATCCTTCCTGCTTTAAATATTCCTTGCTTAAAAGCCATCAATTTTTTTGACAGTGTAACACCACGGGGCTTTGCCTTTGATGGAGCAGGGGTAGAAGGAAAAGGCTGTAAAACTCCTTTGGGTAATGGTAAAACGTTTGAGCTTATCCAAACCCCTGAAAAGATGGCTCAATATGTAGGTAAAGATGAAAAAGGCCAGTGGTGGCATAAAAAAGAGCCTTATCTTCCTATGGAGTTGCTAAACTTTACTCATTTGCTAGGCAATGAGGAGTTAACTAAAGCCTATGATGGAAAAATTCAAGAAATACTCACTACATCTTATCAAGAAAACCTTGATCTGCGTCAGTATTTAGCCAAAGAGCACCTTGTGCTAGCTGATATGGAAGCTTTTAATCCAGAAATGGGTAATTTAAACAGGCACGGCATGCTTTTTAAAGTTAAAAATGATTTTTATAGATTTCCTCATTTAGCTCTTGACCGGCTAGCGCTTCTTAAAAAAGTAAAAGCTTCCGACACTTTTACTAGGATTGATAAACTAAGGGAGTTAGAGATTATAACGAAAGGGGCCACTGAAAGGTTAAAGGAATGGATGAGCTTAGCCTTATTCATGCGTCTTAAAACTTACTCACATTATCAAGCACAACAGGAGATGATGAATCCCCTCCTTAAACCTTTTGGCTTTGAGGATGCAGAGCTTATTCAACAGCAGTTTGCCTTAGATCATACAATTTTAAAAAAGATAAAAAGAATTTACCGCACCTTCATTCCTTTTTATCAATCTATTCACGAATTTTTAGCGGGTAATGAAGATCATCTTAAATCCTCTGATTTGGAGGATAACTCACCAGAGACGCACGGAGATATACACCGGAGGCTTTTTCAACATAAAAAAGCAGAAAAATGGTTTCTTTTAGCGAAAGAAGCAAATCCACAAAATACGAGGGTTTTAAATGCTCTTGCAATCATTTACTGTGAGCAAGGCAACTTACAACAAGCCACAGAATATATTAACAAAGCGCTTGCCATTCACCTTAAGCTTTTTGGCGAAAATCATCCTACGCTGGCAATATATGGCATTAATCGGGGACATATTTACAAAGAGCAAGGCAATTTAAGCCAGGCGGAAGAGTGTAGCAACAAAGCGCTTGCCATTCACCTTAAGCTTTTTGGTGAAAATCATACCCATGTAGCAATCAATTATGCCAGCTTAGGACAAATTTATAAAGAGCAAGGCAAGTTAGGCCAGGCGGAAGAGTGTAGCAGCAAAGCGCTTGCCATTCACCTTAAGCTTTTTGGTGAAAATCATACCCATGTGGCAATTGGTTACAATAACCTAGGACAAATCTACAAAGAGCAAGGCAATTTAGGCAAAGCGGAAGAGTATACTAAAAAAGCACTCGCTATCGAGCTTAAGCTTTTTGGTGAATATCATCCCAATGTGGCAAGTTGTTATAATAACCTAGGACAAATCTACCAAAGCCAAGGCAATTTAGACAAAGTGGAAGAGTATACTAAAAAAGCACTCGCTATCGAGCTTAAGCTTTTTGGTGAATATCATCCCCATGCGGCAATTTGTTACAATAACCTAGGACAAATCTACCAAGGCCAAGGCAATTTAGACAAAGCGGAAGAGTATACTAAAAAAGCACTCGCTATCGAGCTTAAGCTTTTTGGTGAAAATCATACCCATGCGGCAATTGATTACAATAACCTAGGACAAATCTACCAAGGCCAAGGCAATTTAGACAAAGCGGAAGAGTATACTAAAAAAGCACTCGCTATCGAGCTTAAGCTTTTTGGTGAAAATCATACCCATGTGGCAATTTGTTACAATAACCTAGGACAAATCTACAAAGAGCAAGGTAATTTAGACAAAGCGAAAGAGTATACTAAAAAAGCACTCGCTATCGAGCTTAAGCTTTTGGGTGAATATCATCCCGATGTGGCAATCAATTATGCCAGCTTAGGACAAATTTATAAAGACCAAGGTAATTTAGTCCAAGCGGCAGAGTGTAGCAGCAAAGCGCTTGCCATTAACCTTAAGCTTTTGGGTGAAAATCATCCCGATGTGGCAATTGGTTACAATAACCTAGGACTAATCTACCAAAGCCAAAGCAATTTAGTTCAAGCGGCAGAGTGTAGCAGCAAAGCGCTTGCCATTAACCTTAAGCTTTTGGGTGAAAACCATCCCGATGTAGCAATCAATTATGCCAGCTTAGGACAAATTTATAAAGACCAAGGCAATTTAGTCCAAGCGGCAGAGTGTAGCAGCAAAGCGCTTGCCATTAACCTTAAGCTTTTAGGTGAAAATCATCCCGATGTGGCAATTGGTTACAATAACCTAGGACTAATCTACCAAAGCCAAGGCAATTTAGTTCAAGCGGCAGAGTGTAGCAGCAAAGCGCTTGCAATTAACCTTAAGTTTTTGGGTGAAAATCATCCCCATGTGGCAATTGATTACAATAACCTAGGACAAATCTACCAAAGCCAAGGCAATTTAGTCCAAGCGGCAGAGTATAGCACCAAAGCGCTTGCCATTAACCTTAAGCTTTTGGGTGAAAATCATCCTGAGGTGGCAAGAGATTACAATAATCTAGGACAAATCTACAAAGACCAAGGCAATCTAGGCCAGGCGGAAGAGTGTAGTAGCAAAGCGCTTGCCATTAACCTAAAGCTTTTGGGTGAAAATCATCCTGAGGTGGCAAAAGATTACAATAATCTAGGACAAATCTACAAAGACCAAGGCAATCTAGGCCAGGCGGAAGAGTGTAGTAGCAAAGCGCTTGCCATTGCTCTTAAGCTTTTTGGTGAAAATCATCCCGCGGTGGCAATTTGTTACAACAACCTAGGACAAATCTACAAAGACCAAAGAAATTTAGGCCAGGCGGAAGAGCATATCAACAGAGCACTTGCCATCGATCTTAACCATTTCGGCGAAAATCACCCCAGGGTGGTAATCTATTACAATCACCTAGGAAGAATCTACCAAGAATTGGGAGCAATCTACCAAGCCCAAGGCCATTTAGACCAAGCGAAAAAGTATATTAAAAAAGCGCTTGCTATTGCTCTTAAACTTTTTAATGAAAACCATCCTTTAGTGGTAATGCTAGCCAATAAGCTAAAAACCATTTCACAAGGAGATGCTAAAAAATTTACTGATTAATAATTGTTTAGGCTGAGGTAATATGAAGTGCAGGGGAAAATAAAGCTAGATAAAAGGAGGATAAACTTATGAACCTAGAAAGTTTCTCTATTAACTCTTTTATATTTACTGCATTTAAGGAACTAGCAAAAGAAAAGCCTTATCTAGGGCTAGGCCCGTATGCAGAAATTAGCTTAAAGATTTTCCAGGAGCTGAGTCAGCAAGATCTAACTAGCGCACGAGGTGTTTGTAAAGAGTGGGAGCAATTAATTGAGAAAACTGATGAATGGAAAAGACTTCATTCAAAGAAAATTAAAAGTAATTTACCCACCTATAATCAGCTTGCTGCTAATGCAGCAAATTCCTTGGATCCTTCTCCGCCTCACTGGAGCCCCCCTCAAATAGCTAAATCCTTATGGTGTAATCCAGCGACTATTATTAGCGGCTCACAGGAATCAAAAGTAAATGCTGTAGCTGCTTATCTACATAAAGAAGGCTTTGAATTAAAAGGTGTTGCAAGTGACGGCGACTGCTTTTTTAATGCTTTTTTAGGAAGCTATAAAGGGCTTTCTAGAAAGATTCCATTGCTTGATATACCCAGCGATAAAATTTCTTATTTAAGACAAGTGCTTTCAGGCATTGTTAAACACAGAGATAGTAAAAGAGCAGAAGAAATAATAGAAAAAGGAAGTTGGATAAGCGGCTTAGAA
>NZ_JSDQ01000091.1:0-65735 GCF_000813665.1 Neochlamydia sp. EPS4
TTTTTTCTAGTTCTCTATCGATGAATGCATTAAAAAGCCCCCTAGAAACATTGAAAAGCCAGGAGCTTTTATCAGGCGAGAAGATAAAAGAATTAGAACAAACCTATACTTTAGCTTTACAAATTGCTGTCCAAGAGAAAGATCCTATTCAAGAAAGCTTTTGCATAGAAGAATTAGGTGACATTTATCTAAGAAAACAAACATCGGAAACGCTTCTGCAAGCGGCAGGCCTTTATAATTATGCCTTACGTCTAGCTCCTCAAGAGCGTCTAAAAGTTCTTAGAGCTAGACTTTCTCAAGTGCAAAATTTACTTGTTAAACAATGCAAAGGCAAACCTTTTGATTCCGTAGTGGTGGAGAAACAATTTGAACGCAATCGCAGCGAATTGAAAAAATTTAGAGAAGAAATAGAGAAGAAAATTCAAACTCTGCCAGAGAACCCTTCTTCCCAAGAGGTGAGAGAGCTTTATGGTGAGATAGCTCAACACATAAAAATTTTCTTCGGACAACTTGTAATACAAGCCGTGCATCAATTAGATACTGCGCCTTGTGAGTATGCCATGATAGGCTTTGGCTCTCTAGCTAGGGAAGAAATGACCCCTTATTCCGACTTAGAATTTGGCATCCTTGTACAAGACGACAATCCTATAAATAAGAAGTACTTTAGGAATCTTACATATCTACTTCACTTAAAAGTTATCAACTTAGGAGAAACTATCCTTCCTGCTTTAAATATTCCTTGCTTAAAAGCCATCTGTTTTTTTGATGGTGTAACACCACGGGGCTTTGCCTTCGATGGGGCAGGGGTAGAAGGAAAAGGCTGCAAAACTCCTTTAGGTAATGGTAAGACGTTTGAGCTTATCCAAACTCCTGAAAAGATGGCGCAGTATATTGGCAAAAATGAAAAAGGCCAGTGGTGGCATGAAAAAGAGCCTCATCTTCCTATGGAATTGCTAAACTTTACTCATTTGTTAGGCAACGAGGAGCTAACTGAGCAATATAGACAACATGTTCAACATAAGCTTAATGCTCCTTATCAACAAAATCTTAATATACGCCAATACCTAGCCTACCATCATTTAGTTCAGGAAGATATGGAAAATTTTGATCCAGGGATGGATAACATAAGCAAAGAAGGAATGTTATTTAAAGTTAAAAATGATTTTTATCGGTTTCCTCATTTAGCTTTAGACCGTCTAGCTCTTCTTAAGAAAATAGAAGCTTCCGACACTTTTACTAGGATTGATAAACTAAGGGAGTTAGAGATTATAACGAAAAGGGCCACTGAAAAGTTAAAGGATTGGATGAGCCTAGCCTTATTCATGCGTCTTAAGACTTACTCACATTATCAAGCGCAACAAGAGATGATGAATCCTTTGCTTAAACCTTTTGGCTTTGAAGATCCGAAGCTTATTCAACAGCAGTTTGCCCTAGATCATAAAGCCTTAAAAAAGATAAAAAAAATCTACCACATCTTCATTCCTTTCTATCAAATTATTCAAGATTTTTTAGCAGGTAATGAAGATATACTTAAATCTTCTGATTTGGAGGATAACTCACCAGAGACGCGCGGAGATATACATCGGAGGCTTTTTCAACATACAAAAGCAGAAAAATGGTATCTTTTAGCAAAAGAAGAAAATCCACAAAATACGAGGGTTTTGAATGCTCTTGCAATCATTTACCAACACCAAGGTAATTTAGACAAAGCGGTAGAGTATAGCAACAAAGCACTTGTTATTGACGTTGAGCTTTTTGGTAAAAATCATCCCAAGGTGACAACTTGTTACAATAACCTAGGACAAATCAACAAAGACCAAGGCAATTTAGTCCAAGCGGAAGAGTATAGCAACAAAGCGCTTGTCATTGAGCTTAAGCTTTTTGGTGAAAATCATCCCCATGTGGCAATTGATTACAATAACCTAGGACTAATCTACCAAGACCAAGGCAATTTAGACAAAGCGGAAGAATGTAGCAGCAAAGCACTCGCCATTAACCTTAAGCTTTTCGGTGAAAATCATCCCGATGTGGCAATGGGTTACAATAATCTAGGACCAATCTACAAAGACCAAGGCAATTTAGGCCAGGCGGAAGAGTATATTCACAAAGCCCTCGCTATCGACCTTAAGCTTTTTGGTGAATATCATCCCAAGGTGGCAACCAATTACAATAACCTAGGACAAATCAACAAAGACCAAGGCAATTTAGTCCAAGCGGAAGAGTATACTAAAAAAGCACTCGCTATCGAGCTCAAGCTTTTTGGTGAAAATCATCCCCATGTGGCAATTTGTTACAATAACCTAGGACTAATCTACCAAGACCAAGGCAATTTAGACAAAGCGGAAGAGTATACTAAAAAAGCACTCGCTATCGAGCTCAAGCTTTTGGGTGAATATCATCCCACCGTGGCAGCCAATTACAATAACCTAGGACAACTCTACCAAAGCCAAGGCAATTTAGACAAAGCGGCAGAGTATAGCACTAAAGCACTCTCTATTGCCCTTAAGCTTTTTGGTGAATATCATCCCACCGTGGCAACCCATTACAATAACCTAGGAGGAATTTACAAAAACCAAGGCCATTTAGACCAGGCGGAGGAATATAGCAACAAAGCACTTGCCATTAACCTTAAGCTTTTTGGTGAAAATCATTCCGCCATGGCAGGAAATTACAATAACCTAGGACAAGTCTACCAAGATCGAGGCAATTTAGACAAAGCGGTAGAGTATAGCAGCAAAGCACTCTCTATTGCCCTTAAGCTTTTTGGTGAATATCATCCCACCGTGGCAACCCATTACAATAACCTAGGAGTAATCTACAAAAACCAAGGCCATTTAGACCAGGCGGAGGAATATAGCAACAAAGCGCTTGTCATTGATCTTCAGCTTTTTGGTGAATATCATCCCAATGTGGCAAGAAATTATATTAACCTGGGAGGGATCTACGAAGAACAATGCAATTTAGGGAAAGCGGCGGAGCATATTAACAAAGCGCTTGCCATTAACCTTAAGCTTTTTGGTGAAAATCATTCCAGGGTAGCAAGGTGCTACAACGACCTAGGACAAATTTATAAAGAGCAAGGCAATTTAGACAAAGCGGAAGAGTATACTAAAAAAGCACTTGCTATCGAGCTTAAGCTTTTTGGTGAAAATCATCTCGAGGTGGCAATTTGTTACAATAACCTAGGACTAATCTACCAAGACCAAGGCAATTTAAGCCAGGCGGAAGAGTGTAGCAGCAAAGCACTTGCCATTAACCTTAAGCTTTTTGGTGAATATCATTCTAGTGTGGCATTTGGTTACAATAACCTAGGACTAATCTACAAAAACCAAGGCTATTTAGGCCAGGCGGAAGAGTGTAGCAGCAAAGCGCTTGCCATTAACCTTAAGCTTTTTGGTGAAAGTTACCCCGATGTGGCAAGCAATTATAGCAGCCTAGGACTAATCTACAAAGAACAAGGTAATTTAGACAAGGCGGCAGAGTATATAAACAGAGCGCTAGTCATTAACCTTAAGCTTTTTGGTGAAAATCATCACACGGTGGTAAGAGATTACAATAATTTGGGACAAATCTACCAAGATCAAGGAAACTTGGAAAAGGCGGCAAAGTATATTAACAAAGCGCTTGCCATTGACCTTAAGCTTTTTGGTGAAAATTATCCCACAGTAGCAAGAGATTACAACAACCTAGGAGAAATTTACACAGAACAAGGTAATTTAGGCAAGGCGGAAGAGTATTGCACTAAAGCGCTTGCCATTGACCTTAAGCATTTTGGTGAAAATCATTCCACCGTGGCAACCTATTACAATAACCTGGGGACAATCTACCATAAGCAAGGCAATTTAGACAAGGCGGAAGAGTATATTAGCAAAGCGCTTGCCATTAATCTTAAGCTTTTGGGTGAAAATCATTCCACGGTAGCAATTCGTTACAATAATCTAGGACAAATCTACAAAGACCAAGGCAATCTAGGCCAGGCCGAAGAGTGTAGTAGCAAAGCGCTTGCCATTAACCTAAAGCTTTTGGGTGAAAATCATCCTGGGGTGGCAAGAGATTACAATAATCTAGGACAAATCTACAAAGACCAAGGCAATCTAGGCCAGGCGGAAGAGTGTAGTAGCAAAACGCTTGCCATTGCTCTTAAGCTTTTTGGTGAAAATCATCCCGCGGTGGCAATTTGTTACAACAACCTAGGAGGAATCTACAAAAAGCAAGGTAATTTAGACGAAGCAGCAGAATATATTAACAAAGCGCTTGTCATTAGCCTTAGCCTTTTTGGTGAAAATCATCCTGATGTGGCAAATTATTACAATAACCTAGGAGGAATCTACCGAGAGCAAGGCAATCTAGACAAAGCAGCAGAGTATATTAACAAAGTGCTTGCCATTAACCTTAGCCTTTTTGGTGAGAATCATCCTGATGTGGCAACTTGTTGCAATAAATTGGGAGCAATCTACCACGAACAAGGCAATTTAGGCAAAGAAGCAGAATATATTAGCAGACTGCTTGCCATTAACCTTAGCCTTTTTGGTGAGAATCATCCCGATGTGGCAACTTGTTACAATAACCTGGGAGCACTCTACCACGAACAAGGCAATTTAGACAAAGCAGCAAAGTATATTAACAAAGTGCTTGCCATTAACCTTAAGCTTTTTGGTGAAAGTTACCCCGATGTGGCAAGCAATTATAGCAGCCTAGGACTAATCTACAAAGAACAAGGTAATTTAGGCCAGGCGGAAGAGTCTATTAACAAAGCGCTTGCCATTGAGCTTGAGCTTTTTGGTAAATATCATCCCACCGTGGCAGTTCTTTACAACAACCTGGGAGCAATCTACAAAGAGCAAGGCAATTTAGACAAGGCGGCAGAGTATAGCACTAAAGCGCTGGCCATTAACCTTAAGCTTTTCGGTACAACAACCTAGGAAAAATCTACATAAAGCAAAGTAATTTAGACAAGGCGGCAGAGTATATAAACAGAGCGCTGGTCATTAACCTTAAGCTTTTTGGTGAAAATTACCTCGATGTGGCAAGCAATTATAGCAGCCTAGGACTAATCTACAAAGAGCAAGGTAATTTAGACAAGGCGGCAGAGTATATAAACAGAGCGCTGGCCATTAACCTTAAGCTTTTTGGTGAATATCACCCTGATGTGGCAAGCAATTATAGCAGCCTAGGACTAATCTACAATGAACAAGGCAATTTAGGCCAGGCGGAAGAGTCTATTAACAAAGCGCTTGCCATTGATCTTAAACTTTTTGGTGAAAATCATCGCACGTGGTAAGAGATTACAATAATTTGGGACAAATCTACCAAGATCAAGGAAACTTGGAAAAGGCCGCTAAGTATTTCAAGAAAACGCTTGAGATTGCTATTAAGCTTTTTAATGAAAACCATCCTTTAGTAACAAGGCTAGCCAATAAGCTAAAAACAATTTCACAAGGAGGTGCTAAAAAATTTTACGATTAAAAATTTATTTAGAGGGAGATAATAGAAAGCTTGATTAAGTATTCAAATTCAACGGTAGAAGAATTTAGAGGAACAAATAAAGATATGTAAAAAAGCTTAAAAGAATTCTCTCTTTAAAAAAAGGAAGACCTGTTACAGAGCTCTATAGCCGCTCTTATCATTAAGCACTTTTAACGCCTATTAAAGCGGCTTTTATATGCTAGCACTAATGGTTATTAGGAAAAGATAAACCTACTCAGTTTCTAATTCTAGATAAGGAAAAATGTTTCTAATCTGCTCAATTCCATTCTTGCTAAGGAATGAATGCTTCAGAAATATTTTTTTTATACTCGGGCAACTTTTAATCCCCTCTAAAACTCCCTTTTCAGAAAGAGAGTCACATCTTGAAATATCTAGAAAATATAGATTTTTACAATGCATCATAATATCAATTAAAGCAGCGTCTGTAAGCAAGGTACGTGAAAAATTTAAAGCGGATAAATTGGATAACAACCTACCTAGGTGAAAAAAAGCCTCGCTATTGATTTTTTGACAATTGACAAGGCTTAATTCTACAAGATAGGGACAGGCCTGAATAATCATTTTTAAATCATTATCGTTAATTTGTAAGCAACGTGAGATATCAAGAATCTTTAGTTGTTTGAAATGTTGTAGATGAGGCCATATCCCATAATTTAAATGCTCATTACTGCTTAGATCTAATTTAAAAAGATGGGGGCAGGTATTTGCTAAGGTATTTAAAGACTCAGCATTTACCCATGGGCAGTGCGATAAACACAACTCTTGTAATGTGGGTGGAAGATCGACTAGATAATCGGAGAAAATAGTAGACTCACTTAAATCTAATCCTATTAAATGTGGAGTACGATTGGTAATCATTTTAAAATAAGGATTAGCAGCCATTGCGCCAGAAAAAGTCAGATGAGTAATATAGGGAGAGAGGACGCTGAATACCTCCAAGGCGGTTGCATTGTAATTTAAAAATTCTATCGAGAGATGATTTATCGAGGTCACCAGGAAACGCATACCCCAATCTAGCTGATTGATAAACTCTATGCAGCCATTTTTTAAGAGGGGTAAGGATTGATGATGGGCCTTAATCAATATCTCTACTACGTTATTCCTATTTATGTATCGATGCAAAACCCTTTCCCAGGCTTCCCTTAAGGATGCAAAGCCCAAAATTTCTAAATCTTTGAGAAGAGCCCACAGCTCCTCATGCGGCTTTTTCCATACATCTTCCGCTATATTTTTAAGAACAAACTTTTCAATCACCTCCATCGTTTGAGGAAGAATGCCATCAATCTTAAGAATACGCCTTTCTACATGAGGACACTCCTTCATAATACGCCGTCTAAAATAGTAGCTATGATGGCTTAATAGTAAGCTATTAAAAAAATATTCTTGCTCACCACTTTTAATCGTTAAATCTAACGGAATAAAAGCTTTTAGGAACTCCATGTTTTGATAAGTAGGAGGTATAACCTGATGAAAGAAATGATAAGGAAGATTGGTATGAATATGGGCATCAGTAAGCCATTTGAAAAAGGCTTTCATTGAGTTAGGATAGAACTCAATCCATAGTTCATCGTTGCAAGCAACGAGGAAAAAAGAGACTAAATCCGCAGAATGCTTAGATAACTGTTCAATAAGCTCTTCTTCTTTTTCGAGCTTGCTATATTTCATCAGATGAAGCGGTGTCCCTAACGGCATACGCATATTGTCGCCAGCTTTTTTTTAAGTTTTATTTACCATCCATAGCATAAAAAAATTTCTAACCCTACATAAAAATCTGTAGGGAGATTAATGAAGGCCTTTTTCTACAGTAGTAAGCAATAAAAGGACAAAGGAAAGAATAGAGACTTATTTGCTGATCTTTTAATCCCTATTTAATCTCCTCATTTAACCAAAATCGTTGAAAGAGAGCCACTTCAAATAAATCATTTGAATAACACTTTTTGAATTAATTTTTGTGTTAAATAAGCAAAAAATTATAATTAACTTATTTAAGTAAATTTTTTGAATTTTTATATTGCTTTGCAAAAAAATTAACAGACCATAAATCTGCATATTTCCATACCTAGTAATTAGCCGAGCTTGTTAAAATAACCCTTACTTTTGAATAAGGTGCTTATATGTCTAAAACATGGTCTATAGAATGCTTAAAGAAATATATTACCCCTCTTAATTTGGCTCAAAAAATTAAAGAACTACGTGAGCAGGGTCAAAAGATTGCCACGGTTAATGGATCCTTCGATTTGCTACATGCTGGACATTTACAAATTTTATTCGAAGCTTCTCAACAGGCAGATATTCTTATTGTAGCTCTTAATAGTGATCAATCGATCAAACAGTATAAAAGCCCTTGGCGTCCTATTATTCCTTTAGAATTTCGTTTACAGATGATGAGTGCTCTTAGCTTTATCGACTATGTGACCTGGTTTGAAGAAACCAATCCTATTGAATTGCTTAAAATTATTAAACCCGATGTGCATGTCAATGGATCAGAATATGGAGAAAATTGCCTTGAAGCAGAAACGGTTCGCGCGAGCGGAGGGCGTCTGCACCTAGTGAATTTGATTCCTGGCCTATCTACCTCACAAATATTAAAGAAAATTTCTTCGTTACCATCTTAGGAGATTCGATCATGCGTTTGATAGGAACATTTAAAAATCAAAAGCAAGCACAAGACCTTTCTGCTTTCCTTGAATGCTACGGCATTAAACATCAACTAGAGATTGAGAAGAATACCGATTGGGGTAGCCAAAATTATGGCGATATGATTTATAAACTATGGGTCATTGAAGAGGAAGACTTAGAAAAAGCCTTAGAAAAAGTGCAAGTTTTTGTAGGTGATCCTCGAGCTGCTATGGCGGCTGCTCCTGCCTCAAAAAGTTGGCTAAAAGAACCTTTGAAAGAAAAAATTAAAGAAGCTCCCTTAAAAATGATACGCCAAAAAAAGCTGCAATATGCTAAAACCAGTGGCTGGGGAACAATTACTACCACTCTATTAATTCTTTGCACTCTTCTGCTTTTTCTTTCTACCTTCACAACCCCTTCACTTAATCATATCCCTAATAAACTACCCAGCAGCGTGCTATTGAACTCCCCTATCCATAAAGCTTTGATGTATGATTACCCTTACGCTTACACGATAATGGATAAAATTATTAGTGCGTATGGGATCGAAAGTCTTCAAGATCCTACGGAGATGACCTTTCAGGAGCAGATACTCCTTAACACCTTTAATCATACCCCCTACTGGAAAGGGCTGTATGCTAAGCTGAGTAATCGTTTTTTCACTGGGAAGGCTTTCGGGGAGTCTAATCCTCCTTTATTCGAGAAAATTCATGAAGGGCAAATTTGGCGCTTATTAACCCCTATTTTGCTCCATGATGATATTTTTCATCTATTTTTTAACATGATATGGCTCCTCGTTTTAGGTAAACAAATGGAAGAGCGCCTGCGTCCTAGCCGTTACATCTTATTTATCCTTCTCGCAGGCATATTAACAAATACCCTACAATATTTAATGGGAGGCCCTAATTTTTTAGGATTTTCTGGAGTGCTCTGTGCCATGCTCACCTTTGTATGGATGCGCCAGAAGAAGGCCGCTTGGGAAGGATATCAATTGCAGGCCTCAACTTTTACATTTATTATGGTATTTATTATTGCGATGTTTGGCATTCAACTGGTATCATTTTTGATGGAAATTTATACAAAATCACCCTTTTCCCTCGGTATAGCGAATACAGCGCACTTATCAGGAGCTATTGTTGGCCTTCTGTTAGGCAGCCTGGACTTTTTTGCTTACAAAAACCGTTAATTTTTTTAGTTTATGACCGTACGAGACATCATCATTTTAGGCTGCTCAAGTCAGCAACCAACCCGCATGCGCAACCATGGTGCTTATTTAGTGCGTTGGAATGATGAAGGGCTATTATTTGATCCAGGAGAAGGCACGCAGAGACAATTTATCTTCGCTAATGTAGCTCCTACAGTAGTGACACGCATCTTTGTCTCCCATTTTCATGGAGATCACTGCCTGGGACTAGGTTCTGTTTTGATGCGCCTTAATCTTGATAAGGTTACTCATCCCATTCACTGCTATTATCCGGCAAGTGGTAAACGCTTTTTTGATCGTTTGCGCTATGGAACCATTTATCATGAACTTATCCATGTGGTCGAACATCCTGTCTCTAAAGGCGGGCTAGTTCATGATGATGGTAAATTTTGCATTGAGGCCGTGGAATTGGATCATGGTGTAGAGAACTTGGGATGGAGAATTACAGAACCTGACACCCGCAAGTATGACCGCAATAATTTGCAAGCTTTGGGCGTTAAAGGGCCTTTAGTGCGTGAACTTGAGCAAAAAGGTTTTCTAGTCTTAGATGGAAAAACGGTGACTTTAGATCAGGTCAGCCATATTAGGAAAGGCGACAGCCTTGCAGTAGTTATTGATACCCGCTACTGTCAAAACGCCATCGATATCGCTCGCCATGCTAAGGTTTTAATCTGTGAAAGCACCTACCTGGAAGAGCATCAGGAACTAGCACGTAAGCATTTTCACCTAACTGCCAAGCAAGCTGCCACTATTGCTAAAGAAGCAGGTGTAAAGCAACTTATACTGACTCATTTTTCCGCACGCTACCAAAACTTAAGGCCTTTTGAAGAAGAAGCTCGAGCGGTTTTCCCTCAAACTTATATTGCTGATGATTTATTAACATTTCCTTTTCCTAAAAATCTTTAAGAAAAAAATGTATGTTCATCTCTACTGCCCAAAAGTTTTTAAAACATCTTAAAACCATCAGAAATGCCTCGGAGCATACTGTCCGCAATTATGCCATCGATCTAAATGCCTTTAAAATTTATATTGAAACTTACCATTTACCTCCTAAAGCCTCTCAAGAAGTAGCACCTAAAATTCATCATAACATGGTAGATAAATATTCTACTGCCTATGATGCCCTTATCCCTCTGTCCATGATCGACCGCAAAACCATTCGTGGATTTTTAGCCTCCCTTACCCAAAACGGTATCAATAAAAAGACAATTGTTAGACGGCTTTCCTCGATTCGTGCCTTCTTTAAGTATGCTTTTTCCCATAAATTCATAAGCATTAATCCTACGGAAGAGCTAGATACGCCAAAAATAGAAAAAAAGCTTCCCACCTCTCTTTCCTACGATCAAGTTTTAAAAATCTTTGCAGCACCAGACCTCTCTACTTTCTTAGGTTTTCGTGATCGCGTGATTATGGAGCTATTCTATAGCTCCGGATTACGTGTCAGCGAGCTAGCTTCTCTTAATCGTCGCGATTTTGATCCTCAAAACTTGCTTGTGCGCCTTAAAGGTAAAGGGAAAAAAGAAAGAGTGATCCCTATTACTAAAAATGCTGCGCAATGGATTCAAAAATATCTCGAGCACCCCGAACGCCATACTTGTACGGATGGACATAGAGAACAAGTAGACTCCCAAGCAATCTTTTTGAATAAGCTAGGCACTCGACTTACCACGCGCTCAATCGATCGAACATTTGATAATTATATAAAAAAAAGTGGCTTAGCTGGCAAAATTACGCCTCACACAATCCGTCACACGATTGCTACTCATTGGTTAGAGAATGGCATGGACCTAAAAACCATTCAAGTTTTATTAGGCCACACCTCTTTATCTACGACCACTATTTATACCCAGGTGTCACCTAAGCTCAAGAAAAAAGTTTATCATCAATCTCATCCCCGTGCAAAAGCTTCATAAGCTAATTTTTTACAGTTTGATTAATAATTTCTCTAAAAAATTTTATAGTTTCATCTATTAATCTTACATTATGGATTTTATGCAAAAATTTATTTTAAGCTATTTTTCAGAAGCAAAGCTTTTCTATGCTTCTAAAGGATTCTAAGGGGTCTAAAAGAGGTTAGAGTTAATCCTGAATTTTAGTTGCGAGTTATCTGTATTCCAGGTAGTATAATAAGAAAAAAATCTAAAATTTATTATCTTATGCTGACTTTAAATAAAATATCTAAAAGCTTTGGTAGTCGCGTCCTATTCGAAGAAGTGATTATGACTTTTAATGCAGGGAATCGTTATGGCTTAACAGGGCCTAACGGAGCTGGAAAAACCACCTTACTTAAAATCATTATGGGCGTTGAAGAGGCCACAAGTGGAAGTATTACTCTGCCTGACCGAGTAGGGATTCTAAAGCAAAATATTGAAGCCTATAGCAATATTAAAGTTGTCGATGTCGTAATCATGGGTAATAAACGTCTATGGGATGCCTTTAATGAACGTGACGCTCTTTATGAAGTAGAAATGACAGATGATGTAGGCATGCGTCTAGGAGAAATAGAGGGAATTATTGCCGAAGAGGATGGCTATTCTGCTGAATCAAATGCGGAAATTCTATTAGCGGGTATGGGAATTGCGGAAGAATTTTTTTATCTTAAAATGCATGAGATTCCCTTAGATCATCAATTTAGAGTGCTGCTATGCCAAGCTTTATTTGGAGATCCTCAAGCCTTGCTGCTGGATGAACCTACTAACCACCTCGATTTAGAGTCTATTGGATGGCTGGAAAACTTTCTGCATGGTTATAAAGGCGTACTTATTGTAATTAGCCATGATCGCCACTTCTTAAATTCGGTAACTACCCATATAGCAGATATCGATTATGAGACTATCATCCTTTACCCTGGCAACTATGATGATATGATTGCTGCTAAAAGTGCAGTACGTGATCGTGCGGAAGCAGATGCCAAATCTAAAGAAAAAAAGATTGCCCAGCTGCGCGAATTTGTTTCTAAATTTGGTGCTGGAACACGCGCAAGCCAAGTGCAATCACGCCAACGTGAAATTTCTCGTTTACAGCCTCAAGAGCTAAAGAAAACAAATATTCAACGTCCTTACATCCGTTTTATACCTACAGAAAAACAGCCGGGAAAAATTGTATTAAAAGTAGATAATATCCAAAAAGCTTATGATGGACCGGCGGTTGTTACAAATTTCTCTTTAGAAATTGCCAGGGAAGATAAAATTGGTATTATCGGTAATAATGGCCGCGGAAAGACTACTCTGATTAGAATGCTAGCACGAGCTTTATCTCCTGATAAAGGAAATATAGAACATGGCCATCAAGTACAAATCTGCTATTTTCCACAAAATCATCAGGAAGCTGTAGACAAAAACGTTAAACAAACGTCATTTGAATGGCTTAAGGAAAGGCGCCCTGGTATTTACGATCAAGATATCCGTAGTGTAATGGGCAAAATGCTTTTCGGCGGAGACGATGCTTTTAAGCCGGTAACCAGTCTTTCTGGTGGCGAGACAGCACGCTTGATTATTGCAGGTATGATGTTAGCCGAGCATAACGTTCTTTTGTTGGATGAGCCTAATAATCATCTCGACCTAGAGGCTGTCTCTGCATTAGCATGGGGATTAAATGAGTATAAAGGCACAGTAGTAGTCGTAAGCCATGACCGTGATCTGATCTCTCAAGTAGCTAACAAAATTATTGCTTTTGAAGAAAATGGTATCCAAGTATTTGATGGAAATTTAGATGAATATTTAGCTGTCAAAGCAGAGAAACAAAAAGCTTAAGATTCCTCAAGGCCAAATGTTTACTAAAAGAAAGTTCTTATCATTTTCTATGGAAAAACAACATAAAAAATGTGCAGAGCTTTTATTAGCCATTTACAAAGATAAAATTGCTTTTCAACCTATAGAGGGGATGTTAGCTCATTATCATGAGCTACAAGAATGGATGCAGAGGGAAGATAAACTTTCCTCGGATGCTAAGGAGATCGCCAATCGTTATCATTACCATCTTAAGTTAGCTAATCGAAAAGTCCGAGAACATCATTTATTGCCATCTATCCGGCAAGGAGATCGAGCGCAAGGAGAGAAAATATGGCCTATCTCTATCTATTTAGATTCTTTAAGATCAGCTCATAACGTTGGGAGTATCATTCGAACCACTGAAGCTTTTGCCTTAGGAGCCATCTATTTCTCTGAGCATACTCCCTATATCAACAATCTACAGGTGCAAAATGCTTCTATGGGAACCTTTCAATGGATAGAATGCCACCCTAGCTGTAAAGTAACTGATTTACCTCGACCTTTGATTGTGATGGAGACAAGCCCACAAGCTACATCTTTATATAACTTTATTTTTCCTGAGGTCTTTACCTTAGCCTTAGGCAATGAAGAGTATGGTTGCTCGGATGAAGTCTTAAGAGTAGCAGACCATCTTATTGAAATCCCCCTTAGAGGCCGTAAGAATTCATTAAATGTTGCAAATGCCTTTGCCATAACTGCTAGCGAAATTTATAGGCAAAAGAAGGAAGATCATGGCCAAAAAAGCACCTAAAAAACAACTTTCCCTACAAGCAAACGCACCCTTACACATCCGCACCTGCTATCCATCTCCTATTTTAGAAAGTGTAGATGATAAGACGGATGAGGAAAAAATTAAACTGATCGCCGAAAAATATACCGAAATTCTACAAATATTAGGGCTCGATTTATCTGATGATTCCCTGCAAGATACTCCACAACGTATTGCCCGTATGTATGTCAAGGAAATCTTTTCTGGGCTAAAAGATGATAATTTTCCTGAAGTGAGCTTTTTTGAGAACAAATATGAACCTTCTAAAAGTGAAAATGCTAATATTATCCTAGTAAAAGTTAATTTTACTAGCTTTTGTGAACACCACTTTGTTCCTATGCGCGGCTATGCTTATGTCGCTTACATCCCTCACAAAAAATTGATCGGTTTATCAAAAATCCCCCGCATTGTGCGTTTTTTTGCTAAGCGACCTCAGGTGCAAGAAAGATTAGCCGCGCAGATCGTAGATTCTCTTGCTCATTTACTTGAGACTGAGAATGTAGCTATTTCGATTATTGCCGAGCACTACTGTGTCATTGCTCGCGGCATTGAAAATGAACACAGCCACACGGTCACTAATATTTTACGAGGTAATTTTCAAAATAACGAAGTTGTACGTCGGGAATTTTTTGAAAGTATTAGGATTTACAATAATACCCCCGTGTGAGAATACCAGCATTCACTATCATTTCTATTTTATCGGTAGGATAAGCTTAAAAATGCATCCTAGCTGTAGGTAAAAAACTTTTCGATAGGCCTTTTTTTATCTGGCCTTGCAAGAAGTTACCCCACCAATTGACTAAAAAATATTAAAAATATGCTTTTAAGCAGCTCTTTATACAAACACGCAATAACTATGCTTTTAGGTAGGAAAGGCAGCTAAAGAAACTCTAATACGCTTTTTAAGCAATTCTTTATGTAATCATATACCTAATAAAAAAGCTTGTTTTGAAGGAAAGATTTAGCTTAGAAAAAGGTTAATTTCTTTTTCGGTTATGCAGACACAGTTTCTTTAAAATGGTTGAAAATAAAGAAGGAAAAATAAAAGTCTGGGAAGATTTTAAGCCGGATTCTGTCTCACGGTCTTACGACCGTTGGGCAATCATTCATCTAGGCACATTATCACTAACATGCTCAAGCGACCCTTATAAAGCATAGCGGAGAACTATATAGCTTTAATTCGGTCTTGCTTCGGATAGGGTTTGTCATCTCTTGAGTCTCCTCAAGTAGAGCTTCCTCTTAAAGTTAGCATTTCACCCTGTCTATTTAACAAAAGTTAAACAGCGGTATATTTTCTGTTACACTTTCCGTAGCCTTACGGCCCCCAGCTTTTCGCTGGTATCCTCTCCTATGAAGTCCAGACTTTCCTCCCTTACTTAAAAAATAAGAGCGATTGCCTCTCTTCCCAGACATGCTTTTATCCACTTGAAGTGATTTAGGTAGATATTTCCTAAAGGACAAGTAAATCTTAAACGCTTAACAGCAAGGTTTACTTAAAAAATTAAGGCTTTAATGCTAAGTAAATACGTAGGTTAAATTTAGCTTTTTATTTTTGTAGAACGGCGACGGCGCGTCTTTGTAGCCACACTTGTACCTTCAAGTGCTTCGCTTTCTTGCCAATAATGAATACGTGCGCAATGTTCACAGAAGACTAAACGCTCACCTTTTCGTACTAAGTTTTCATCTTGAGCTGTTAGCATAATGTGGCATCCACTACAGCAACGGTTTTCAATAGGAACAACCACGCGGTCTTTTTTATTGCGCAGTAACCTTTCGTAGATGCGAAACGTTTCAGGATCAGCCTTAAGAACAAGCTCATCACGTTTTTGCTTGAGTTGTCTTCCCTCAGCATTAATTTCACGAATACTTTCCATAATTTCAGCTTCAAGAGCTTTACTACTTTCGCTAGTTGATTCAAGACTTTGAGTAAGATTTTTCAGATGATCTTCTTCTATAGCTAACTTGTCATAAAGGTCACTTAATCGCAATTCTTTAGCAATACGTTCTCGATCTACTGCCGACATCTCTTGGCTTAAAGCATTAAACTCTTCTACCTTTTTTACATGATTCTGTTGCGCTTCAAGTTTTTTCAGTTTAGCGACAATGTCATGATGCTCACCTTCCACAAGACGTATATGCTTTTTTAATTCTGCTATTTCCGATTCTTTTACAAGAGATTGGTGTTGCAAGTCCGATTTAACAGAATTAATATTATGCAATTCATCTTGACGCTCTTTTTTGAGCTTCATTAATTGAATAAGCTGCATATCAAATTCTTGTATTTCTAAAATTGTATTAAGAGCTTCTTGCATGCTTTTTCCTACGCGTTGTAAAGGTGGCCTTAATCAGGTCTTTGCTATTTTGCTATAAAGTATAGTTCGTTCAAGGATAATTCTCAAGAAAAAAGTCTGAAAAAGTTTATTTCCAAATGAACCTGCCTTGTAAAAAACGCTGCCTAGAAAAAATGTAGAAGTTAAAAGAATTTTTATAAAAAAGCAAAAAGCTTTACTTAATTAATCTAAATTATTTTTTACCCCCCTCTCTCAATTAGCTTAGAATGACTTAAGTGGATGATTTTTTAAAGGTTTCTCAATTGTTTTTCCTTTCTCATTTCTTCTTAACTTTCAGCTTCTTAGATAAAAAAACTCAATTCGCTATTCACACTCTTATCCTTAGCCATTTATCTATTCATAAATTATACTTTTTTTAATTTATTCACTACAGCTTAGCTATATTCTTCGATCGACAAAAACTCTTCTTTCTTATTTCTTAGCCTTAAAAGTAATCTCATTTACAAATTTGCATATTTAAGATAAATTGGTTCGTCTTATGATCCTTAATGAGGAGTTTGCTTATGACACTACTAGACAATTATTTTGCAAAAAGCGCAAATAAAGAACGTAATAAAGCTACTATCGCCTACTTAGCAGCTTTAGACTATATTGAAAACACGGCTCCTCAAATCAGTGCGAGCATCTTGCAAGAACTTAAGGATCAACGCTCATATCTTAAACTTATTGCTTCAGAAAATTTTTCTTCCCTAGCTGTTCAACTAGCTATGGGAAACCTTCTGACAGATAAGTATGCCGAAGGATTTGCCCATCACCGTTTTTATGCAGGCTGCGAAAACGTCGATACGGTTGAGGATATAGCCACCAAAGAACTTAAGTCCATTTTTGGTTGTGAAGAGGCTTATGTCCAACCTCACTCTGGAGCAGATGCTAATTTAGTTGCTTTTTGGTCTATTCTTGTGCAACGCGTGCAAAATCCTGCCATTGAAAAGCTAGGTAAAAAAAATCTTGACGAGTTAACTCCCGACGAATATGAAAATATTCGTCAACTGATGCTTAATCAAAAAGTCATGGGAATGTCTTTAAACTCTGGTGGGCATTTAACGCATGGCTACCGGCATAACATATCCAGTAAAATGATGAAAGCTGTGCTTTATGATGTAGATCCCTCTACTGAACTTTTAGATTACTCACAGCTTGCAAACATGGCTAAACAAGAGAAACCTACTATTCTTTTAGCAGGTTATTCAGCTTATCCTCGCAAACTTAACTTTGCTAAAATGCGTGAAATTGCAGATAGCGTGGGGGCCGTGTTAATGGTGGATATGGCTCATTTTGCCGGATTAGTGGCTGGGAAAGTATTTACCGGTGAGTTTAATCCTATTCCTTATGCCCATATAGTCACTTCTACCACCCACAAGACCCTGAGGGGACCACGTGGCGGCATTATCCTCTGTACTAAAGAATATATCGACATTGTCAATAAAGGATGCCCCCTTGTTCTTGGAGGTCCTTTACCTCATGTGATAGCTGCAAAGGCTATTGCTTTTAAAGAGGCTAATAGCAAGGCATTCTGCGACTATGCACAAAAAATTGTGGATAACATGCAAGCCCTTGCCGCTCAATTTCGCAAAAGAGGAATTCGGTTAGTGACAGGAGGAACAGAAAATCATTTGCTAATTTTGGACTTAACTCAGTATGGGTTGACGGGCAGACATGCTGAGACGGCATTACGTCAAGCTATGTTGACTGTCAATCGTAATGCCATACCTTTTGACAAAAATGGACCCTGGTACACTTCTGGAGTCCGCATGGGAGCAGCAGCAGTCACAACGTTAGGATTAGGTGTTGAGGAAATGGCTGAAATCGCAGATATCTCTGCTGATATCCTTACTCATACTACCCCCATTGTTAATAATAAAACCGGGCAACCTAGTAAAGCACAAGCAATTGTAGAGCCTGTAATTTTAGAAAAATCCAGAAGCCGTGTAGCAGAACTTTTAAAGCGCTATCCTCTTTATCCTGAAATCATTGTAAATGATGCTTGATTTTGCAAACTAAAATAAGGATAATGAGGCTTAATTTAATCTTCGGAGAAGACATCCATGGCTAAAGCAGATAAAGAAAAAGATAACTATAGCAATACATCCTTTACTAGGCTCGAAGATCGTATAGATAGCATAATCCTCGAATCCCGCCGCATTTTTCTAAGTGATGCGGTTGACAGCAATTCAGCCGAAAGCATTATTCGTAAGCTTTGGTATTTGGAACTCACCGCTCCGGGAAAACCTATTTTATTTGTAATCAATAGCCCCGGTGGTTCTGTCGACTCAGGATTTGCTATTTGGGATCAAATTCAACTGATGAAATCTCCTGTTACGACTTTAGTGTGCGGCTTAGCAGCCTCTATGGGCTCAGTATTAAGCCTTTCAGCAGCTCCGAAACGACGCTTTGCTACTCCTCAGTCAAGGATTATGATTCACCAGCCTCTGATTGGAGGCGTGATTAAAGGCCAAGCGACTGATTTAGAGATTCAGGCAAAAGAAATGCTTAAGACACATGAAGCTCTGATAAGACTTTACATGCATCAGACCGGTAAAGACTATGAAACCATTCAAAAAGCGATGGATCGCGATAACTGGTTAAGCCCCCAAGAAGCCCTAGAATTTGGCTTGCTAGATGGCATTGTTCATTCTATAGACGATCTAGAGATGTAAAAATAAAAGAAAATTGCTGATAAGCATTAAGAACGATTACTTTTTTAATTTCATTTTTTCTCCTAATCGGTGATTTTCTTTTAATTTTTTATTAAATTTATTCATGCTATTTAATTTTTCAAAATATTCAGGATGTGGAAATGATTTCATCCTGTTTGATAATCAAACTTCTAAACTTCCTCCTTTAACCCCTACCCTTATCCAAAAATTGTGCGCTCGGCAAAAAGGGATTGGGGCAGATGGGGTTATTCTTTTAGAAGCATCGCAAAAGGCTCATTACAAAATGCGCATTTTCAATGCCGATGGTAGTGAAGCCGAAATGTGCGGAAATGGTATCCGCTGCCTATTCAAGTTTATCCAAGAGTGTGGCATTCAAGAGAAGTGGCTAAACATTGAAACTTTATTTAGTACTTTGAAGGTTAGTTCTGAGGATGAGGATGTAGCGGTACAAATGGGAAGCCCTTCTGAAATACGATGGTCTCTTAATCTTTTTCCTTGGACAATTCATTATTTGGATACGGGCGTGCCTCACGCTGTAATCTTTACGGAGAAACTCGATCTCTTAGATCTTAATGAATGTGGGCGCACCCTACGCTTTCATCCTCTCTTTGCTCCCCGCGGAGCTAATGTAAACTTTGTACAAATAGATGACCAGGGCATTCTTCATGTTAGAACCTATGAACGCGGGGTGGAGCAAGAAACACTTGCCTGTGGAACGGGAGCTACCGCAGCAGCATTAGCAGCTGCCAAGCTTTATGAATTAAAAGGTCCCTTAACTGTGAAAGTCCGATCGGAAGATTTTCTTAGAATTGATTTTGAATATAATAAGGGTTGCTTTACCAAGGTGCGTATGATAGGGCCTGCAAAGCTAGCTTTTAAGGGGACAGTAAACCTTGAACATGCGCTGGAATGATTTCTTTTAAAACTTCTAAGTTATAGCCACCTTCCAATACTGATACTACGCGGCCTTTACAATACTTTTCTGCCAAACCTTTAACACTTCGCGTCAAATCTACAAAATCATGAGTAGTCAAATTAAAGCCTCCTAGAGGATCCTGTGCATGGGCATCAAAACCTGCCGCAATAAAAATAAACTCTGGTTGAAAGCTTTCCATGCTTTCCATAAGCTGGCAACTAAAAGCTTCTTTAATTTTTTGCCTAGGATTCTCGTAAGGCTCGATAGGAAAGTTAAGATTAAATCCTTTGCCTGCCCCTCTTCCTTTTTCCTGGCTTGAGCCTGTACCTGGATAGATTCTTTTATTGTGAGTGCTAAAGTAAAAAACTGCAGGATCTTCATAGAAAATATCTTGTATACCGTTGCCATGATGAACGTCCCAATCTATAATTAAAACTTTTCTCAACCCGTATCTCTGGCAAGCATATCGCGCGCCGATGGCAACATTGTTATATAGGCAAAAGCCCATGCCCTTATCCATACAGGCATGATGTCCTGGCGGGCGTACAAGGCAAAAAGCATTACGTGCCTGGGCAAGCATAACGCTATCTACAGCATTTAATACAGCGCCCACCGCATAGCGTGCAATCTTTTCAGATGCGGGACACATTTGCACATCTCCTGTAGATAGTTGAAAAGAGCCATCTTTAAGGCCGCTATAGATACATTGCTGAACATTATCTTGCACTTCCTGTAGATAGCCAGGGGTATGGCACAGCAAAAGTTCACTTTCTTGTGCTGAACGAGGCCGCAGAATACCACCTCTTTTTAATAGCCCTTGATTTTGTAAAGCTTGTCTACTTACTTTAAACCTGAGAGGAGATTCAGGGTGACTAGGCCCTGTGAGATGCTGAGCAAAAAGAAAGTCTTCTACAATAACCGTAGATAACATACAGTCCTGCAAGCGATTAGAAAATTAAAAGATAAAAAATTATATATATAGAAAGTAGCATAAAATAAACTTATAAAAAATGACTTTTCATTGCTTGCTTAAATTTTTTTTCAAGATAGGAAGGAGTAAAAATTTAAGCCAAAATTTCTCCTAACCTTTTCAAAATGAAAGCTCAAGCTTGTAAGTTCGTTTTCCTTAACGTAATTTCTCGCTTTTACTATTCACTCACTATTTTTAAGTTTATGGACTTAGAGATTATTTTTTTTTCTCTTACCTTTTAACTTTTTTCAAAAGGATTCAAAGCGCCTTTTTTACCTATCCAACATACAAGATACAAGTAGAAAAACCTCTATTTATTAGATAGTTTAAAATTTAAGTTATTGATTAAGGATGCATCAAAGGATGCTTTAATTATTTTTTAAAGACACCCCCATATATTCCACCACTTTACAAGCCTTAGCTTATGTCCCTTGCTGCTCTTGCAATCAGAAGGGTGATGGTACTTTTTTATGATACCATCACCGCGCGATGCCTTCTTTCCGATAAACCACTAAGGTTTAGCCATATGATATACAAATGGCTAGGCTACTTGACGGAGGATGGCAGCTTGAAGCCCGTTCCTCTCTTACCTTTGTAAAAATCATTAAACAGTTTATTTTCATTAGAGGAGGCAATCGTTCTTAACCAATTAAGGTAGCATCGTTTCTAAAAGCTCCTTTAATATCGGCTATCAAAGTTTCTTTTATCATTTCTGCTTCGCTAAGGGCAGGGATTGAGAGCTTGGTTAGCCCTTTGCCTCCTACTTGGTTATATAATTGAATAGAACGTGTGTTAGCTTTAAAAGCTTTATCCAAACGGCCTTTTTCCCAATAAAGCTTAGTAAGATAGTAGTTAGATTTAGCACAAATTCTTAAATCGGCCTCAGACAGCTCTACGGCTTTTTTAAAACAGTTTTTTGCTTTTTCCAAATCTTTAAAAGGACAATTTTTATCTAAGAAAAGCTCCCCTAATACCAGATAAATTTCTCCCGCCTTTCTGTGCCCTGATTCCCTCATTCGAATGGCTCCTTGAAAAGATGTGCCCTGTTCAAGCCCACCTTTTTCAAGCCTTTCTAAAGCTTTTTGATAATACATTACGGCTTCATCTTCTTTAGAAGCTGCCTGTGCTAGTTTAAGATAAACTCTACCTAATTGAAGATTGCAATACCTTTCGTTAGTTATGTCTTGCTCTTTTCCTAGCGGTGCAAATCTTTTTTCTTGAAATAAATCTAAATAAAGCTTTTCTGCTTTTAACAAATCGTCTTTATTCCCTTCTAAAAGAAGCCAGCCTGGCCCTTGCCTTTGGAAAATTAAAAGGTCTACAGGATTTGGGTTTATATAGACATCAGCGTTTTTCGCCACTTCTTTTTGAATGTCAATGGCTTTATTAAAATACCTTTCAGCTTGCTCCCATTCTCGTGCATGAAAATGAATAATACCTAGATAATGAAGCGTTTGAGAATAAAGCGCGGGAAGCTCTGGATGGTCTTTTAAAATTTTGCAGATTTCTTCAGCTTCTTGGTCTTTAAGCTGCAGCCCTGCAAGCTCTAAGCTTTTCTCAAAGGCCTGGCGAGCTTCAAAAAAATTATTAGATTGCAAATGGTAATTACCAAGTACATTGCAAACATGCACAAAGTAATGTTTTAATTCATCGGTTACTTGATGGTCTGTTGCAGATTTTGAAAGAAATCTCCATTGGTTTTCAATAGCTTTCGTTTGGTTGTAGCTATCTTTAGAACCCACATTCAGGCTATAAGTATCCTTAAGCATCCCAAGAAACTTTTTTAAAACCTGTTCAGTCTTTTTTTCTTTATTCATTTTCTCAAGAAGTAACTCTTGCAAGGAAGAATGAACTTCCCACCCTTCAGCCCCCTTTCTAGCAATCAACCCATAGCCTTCCAGTATATCCAATAGAGAGGTCAGTGACTTAGAATTCTCTACTTGGCTTTTGCACCAAAGCTTCAAAAGAGATTCTTCAATCAAATGAGGGTTTAAGAAAGGAATGATATTAAAGAGAACTTTCGATTCTCTTCTTTGTTTTTCACATGCTTCTATGCTTAAAGAGAGTACAGCTTTTAACATGTGGCTAGCATCAACTGCATGCATAGAAGCTTCCTTAGATATTCCCATTAAGCTTTTTAGCTTGTCACTATAAGCGGTTACTATAGAATCGAACGACTCCGCTGGTTTAGCCGCTTTTAAATACAGTGCCGCTTGCTTCAAAGCTAAAGGTAAATATAAAAGCTGTGACGCAAGATCGCGTTTTGAGTTGCTGGCTTGCTTAAGAGCCCAATGATCATCTCCTAGATTAAGCTGGAAAATCTCTAGCGCTTCTTCTTCGCTAATCTGATTTACCTGCATATCAAAAGTTTTTACCTTATTTAGCTTCTCTCGGCTAATCATTAAAATCTTGCCTTTAGAATTTTGGGGGAGAAAAGCTTGCAGCTCTTCATAATTCTTAGGATCCACGTTGTCAATAACAAAAAGCCAATCAGGCCTTTGGGCAAGCTTTTTATTGACTTCTGCAATAATCGTCTCTTGTGGAGCATGCAGTGGTACATGGACGCCTAGCTCTGCGGCAAATCCCCTATAAGATTCAAAAAAGCTTTCAATATCTTTTATATTTCCGAAGAATGGAGTACTTATCTTATCCTCTTGAGCTTTCATTTTCTGTTCATAATGCTCTATATATTGCTTAGCTAAAACGGTTTTTCCTGAGCCACCTATTCCTGTAATCGCCAGTTTTTGAGGGGTAGCTTGTGAGGAGCCAAAACTTTGGTCTAACTTATCAATATTTTTTGTCTGCACCCACACTTCTTTATGAGATAAGATTTCCTCTGGCACGCTAATATGATTAATTTCTACTTTTAATGATTTTTTTGCCTGATCAGTGAAATGTGAGCGAAGTAAATGATAGGCTAGACCACTGGCTGGTATCCACACACCCTTTCTAATTATTTCAAAAGGGGTCATATTTTTAAAACCTTGATATTTCTTGCTCACAAACGTCTGAAAGGTTTCGCCGGGCCCATTTTTTTCACTTTTACCTTTTACTTCCACATGCAACTTCTTTAATTCTCTAAATACTTTAGAAGAACTTTGCTGCGGCTTAACATTTAACTTTTTACTGTAAAAGCGTTTGCTTTTAGGCCACGGAAAACAAGTCTTCTGGTTAGAATGGCCTCTTGAAATGGCATATTTGGACATTTTACTATAGCTGGATGGATGGCTTATCCGAAGGCTTTGTAAAGCCACAGGAATGGATGTAGAATGAAAAAGAGCAGAGGAAATAGGCTTATTTACTGCCCTTGCAGATAAAGAACCTCCTATTTTAGGATAAAGGCCTTTACTTAACGGCGAAGCTGATCTAGAAGAAGAAATTGACATATTATTAAAACCCTTTAGATTAAAAAATTATTTTCAATAAAAAAACATACAAAAAAGTTATTTCTATAAAGAAGATATTTATAATAACTTTTCATTAATAAAATATCAAACAATTTAAAACTATAAATCATATACTGTATTTAACATTTAATTTATTACTTATAACTTATTAGGGATTACCGGGATTTAAAAGAATTTTCGTTGCTTATTGATAAGCCATGCCTCCTGAAAGATATTTACACAAAACTTGAGTTCAATTCCAAGCGCTTTGTTAATATAATCTGCTGCTTTGTCTAAATTGCGTTGCTCCTGGTAGACTTGTCCTAAGTTACTGTAACACATTGCCACCGTATAGCGATTTTCACCATAAACCTTAAGGAAAATAGCGAGAGCTTTCTTGACATACTCAGCCGCCTGCCATAAATTGCCTTGCTCTTGGTAGATTTTTCCTAAGTTATTGTAACACATTGCCATCGTAGGGTGATTTTCACCATAAACCTTAAGGAAAATAGCGAGAGCATTCTTGACATGCTCAGTCGCCTTTTCTAATTTACCTTGTTCCTTGTAGATATGCCCCAAGTTGTTATAAGCTGCTGCCAGGTGATTGTAAACTGTTATCACATGCGAATGATTTTCATCATAAACCTTAAGGAAAATAGCGAGAGCTTTCTTGGCATACTCAACCGCCTTTTTTAAATTATCCTGCTTATGGTAGATGTGTCCCAGGTTGTTATAAGCTGTTGCCACTTGAGGATGATTTTCACTAAAAAGCCTAATGTTAATGACGAGAGCTTTTTGTGTATACTCAGCCGCCTGTCCTAAATTGTTTTGTTGTTGATAGATTTGTCCCAGGTTATTATAAGTTGTTGCCACATAAGGATGACTTTTACCAAAAAACTTAAGGTTAATGGCAAGCGCTTTCTTGACATACTCAGCCGCCTGCCCTAACTTGCCTTGTTCGTTGTAAAGCATTCCCAAGTTACTGTAAATTATTGCTACCGTATGGTGATTTTCACCATAAAGCTCAAGGTTAATGACAAGCGCTTTCTTGAAATACTCTGCCGCCTGCCCTAACTTGCCTTGTTTTCGATAGATCCCTGCAAGGTTGCTGTAGAGTGCTATCAAAAGGGGATGTTTTTCATTAAAACGCTCAAGGCTAATTTCGAGAGCTTCTTTAACGTACTTAGCGGTTTTATCTAAGCTTTCTTGAGCATTATAAATGATTCCAAGAAAACCTAAAATATAGGGGTCTTTTGGATTTGCTTTTCTTGCTAATTGATAAAACTTTTTTGCTTTTTTATGTTGAAAAAGCCTTAAGGCTATATTACCTTGAGTCTCCGGTGAGTTATCTTCTAAACTAGAGAATTTAAGTTTTTTTTCATCACCTGCTAAAAACTCTTTTATGGCTTGATGAAAAGGAATAAAGATGCGATAAATTTTTTTTATTTTTTCTAAGGCTTCAAGGTCTAATGCAAACTGCTTTTTAATGAGTTCTGGTTCGTCGAAACCAAAGGGTTTAATCAGAGGATTCATCATCTCTTGTTGCGCTTGATAATGAGAGTAGGTCTTAAGGCGTATAAATAGCGCTATACCCATCCAATCCTTTAACTTTTCGGCGGCGCCCTCCGTTATAACCCTTAACTCACTTAGCTTATCAATCCTAGTAAAGGTATCGGAAGCTGTGACTTTTTTGAGAAGGGCTAACCGGTCTAAAGCCAAATGAGGAAAACGATAAAAATCATTTTTTACTTGAAAAAGCATACCCTGCCTGCCTAAATCACTCATTCCTGGATTAAAGGCTTCCATATCAGCTAGAACAAGGTGTTGCTTGGCTAAATACTGGCGCAGATCAAGGCTTTCTTGATAAAGGATAGTAAGCTTGTTCTGAACATTTTGTCTGTATTGCTCAGTTAGCTCCTCATTGCCTAGCAAATGAGTGAAGTTTAGCAACTCCATAGGAAGATGAGGCTCTTTTTCATGCCACCACTGGCCTTTTTCGTCTTTAGCCACATATTGAGCCATCTTTTCAGGGGTTTGAATAAGTTCGAATGTCTTGCCATTGCCAAAGGGAGTTTTACAGCCTTTTCCTTCTACACCCGCCCCATCGAACGCAAAGCCACGCGGTGTGACATTATCAAAAAAATCTATAGCTTTTAAGCAAGGAATATTCAAAGCAGGAAGAATGGTTTCTCCTAGATTAATGACTTTCAAGTGAATCAAAGTGGTCAGACGCTTAAAATACTCTCTATTTATTGAGGTATCCTCTTTTATAAGAATGCCGAATTCAACATCGGAATAAGGGGTAACCTCTTCTCTAGCTAGAGAACCAAAGCCTATCATGGCATACTCGCAAGGCTCAGCTCCTAGGGTATCAACACTCTGCTTTACAAGAATTTCAAAGAAAGCTTTTATCTCTTGAGCGACCTCAACATAAAGCTCTCTAACTGCCATGGTAGACGGGGTTTCTGGTAAAGTGTGAATTTGTTTCTCTATTTTACTTCTGAAATCCTTTAATTTTTGGCGGTTACATTCAAATTGATTTCTTAGTAGATCATGGCTTAAATGTTTTTCCTCATACAGTTTGCTAAGTAAGTTTTGAATTTTAGCAAGCTTTTCTTTAAGAATCTCCTGCTCCTCGGCTGGAGAAAGACGCATAGCATAATTATAAAGCCCTGCGGCTTGCAGAAGTGTTTCAAAAGTGCCTTTTTCCACATAAATGTCCCCTAGTTTTTCTATACAAAGAGCTTTTTTAGTAGAATCATGCCGGTGAATAGCAAGTTTTAAAGCTAAAGTATAGGCTTCTCCAGCTAAAAAGCTGCCTTCAATTAGCTGCTTCCATTCTTTACATACCAGCCTTGCTCGGCATAAGTCTTGGCACCCCAATTTTTTGAAAATTTCTAAGCTAATCTCTGCATAGGGGCCTAATTTTAGATAAGGCTGTTTTCTTCTTTCTATTTCCTTAAACTCAGTAAATATAAAAGAGTTAATAATACCAGGATTTTCTATACTCATTTACTTACCACCTTTTTTTCTAGGTTTATTTTTATTTCCTTGCCAACTGTAAGCGGTCACGAGGTATAAAAGATTCTATAGATAACGAAAGGTTTAGGTTGCTTGGTACGCGCTGCATATAGCATCTGCCAGAAAATCTAGAATAAATTTTCCTTGCCGATAAAGAGTTTCGATCCAGTTGTTTAGCACTTCTCTCCATCTTTTACCATGAACAGCATGTCTACCTAGACACAACTTACGCGCAATCACTAGGTTTCTTAAAGATTCTTCAGCCGCATTGTTGGTCATAGGAATCTCAGGATCTTTTAAGTAAGCACGAAAATATTTAATCTGCTTCTTAGTGCTGCCCTTAAACTGAAGGTCTTGCAATTTCTCTTGTATGTAACGCCAGTTAAGATACCCATATTGTTGCCAAGTAGACGGACTAATTTGTCCTTTTTCTAGCCGATGTTTATCTTTAAAAAGCTCTTGTAATGTATCGCATACGGTTGCTAAGCGTTGTGTATCGTCTAAAGATATGTTTGACTGTTCGGCTTGTCCTTGTATGTTACAGATAAGATGAGCTAGGCAATACTGTCTGATCTTTACCTCAATCTGATGATTAGCTAAACCTCGATCACTTATTAGACAATGGATTTGCTGACCGACTAGCGCCTTTAGAGTAAAGCTATTTTGATAAGGTCTTAAAGCATACGCAATCACATCTCCTACGCTTAATACCAGTAGATGCTCATTAGCGGCTGCATGACGCCAACTCGTCGCATCTATATACAAGGGCTGCCGTGTAGTAATGGCTGCTTTAATAATTGTTTCATAAGCTGAAGAGAGCAAGGTGGCGGTGAGAGCTTTAACTTTGCAGATAAGACCTTGACTTAAGACTATTTTAGGCAATAAGGCAGTAATAAGTGTCCGTACCGCACGATGCTCTTGACGATACTGCCCCATAAGCAGGTTAGTAAGATTTTCCTTCTTAAGGCCGAGCAAGAATTGCTTATTTTCTTTAAGCTCAGGGCTTGATTCTACCTGACAATGCGGCCATCGGCATGTCACTAGATCGATTTGGTGTACCAAAGGTTTAATTTCATGAAGCTCAATCTGTTGCCATGAGAATACCTTATCGGTCATTTGCATAGCAGAGGGATACTGCGGGCAAACTTTTAAGCAACGCGCATCGTGAGAGATAACAGCACTAGCGGGTAACAAATCGCGGTTAGCGCCAGGATGATAAGGTCGATTTTCTGTCTTAAGTGTTGATGAACGGCTGGCTTTTCGATCCGTAGAGGGAGGCTCGGAGCTATTCTTGGAATTTTGATTAATTTGTACATCCAACTGAGCCATGCGCACTTCAAGCTTGCTGATAATTTTTTTTAGTTTAATCACCGCAGCTTTTAGCTCTGCATTCTCTTTAAACAGCTGTTTGTATGATGGTTGCATACTATTGAATATATGATTAAGCAAATATAAGCTCTACAAATTATTTTACTTATCAAGAAATAATTGATTACCTCCGTGACCGCTTACTTCTATATAGCTTTTCATAAGGTATATAAGAAGAAAATAATACTGTTTCTTTTTTAAATAAATCTATCTGAAATTATGTGAATTCAAAAAAGCAGTCAAAAAATTTCTTTTGAGGAAAAGGTTTATTCTTAACACTTTAAAAAAACATATATTTTTTAAAATATATTGGATCTAGTCTCGGCAATATACGCTAGGTAAATTTCCTGATTAGCCAAAAAAGCCTTATGTCATCACCTATATCATTAGCTCCTAACAATTTCCTTTCTGTTTTCTTTAACTTTGCGGTTGCTAAAAACTATGAAAATACATCTAATTATTATAGGAGCATGTAAAGAAAAAATGAATTTGATAAGAGCATGCTCAAATAAAAGGATAAAGTTAATTTTTTTATCAAGTCCTGATGAAAATAGAAGAATTTATGTGAGCAAATTGTTTTTACATTAATATCATTACAAAACTGCTAGAAAGTAAGATGGCAATATGGGTTCAACTAGAAAATCAAATATGCTCTATCGGCTAGCTGACGTTAATCAGCTATAAATTTAGCAAATCAATTGCCAAAAAAGCAGAAAGCCTAATGAGCATTAATTTTACTAGAATTAGCCCCTCGTGGACACAATGCCATCCTACGCAAACAATCATTTGACTCAATTGGAGGGTTTTCCAATAATTAAAAAATTATTTAAGAATAACAAACCAGATGTGAGGTAAAAATTTAATTTAAAAAAAGCTGTTCATATATAGCCTTAAAAGATTTTTTATCTATTTATTAAGTTGGATTTTAAAAAAAACAAAAAAATTGCTATGTATAATCGCAAAACTTTGATAAATATATTTTTATTAGTAAGAAAAAATAGAGGAGGCTTTTTATGCCCTTAAAAAAAGGTACCAGTCGTAAAACAATTAGCGAAAATATCCGCACAGAAGTACATCATGGCAAGCCACAAAAGCAAGCTGTGGCAATTGCTTTAAATGAAGCCAGAAGGTCTGGCGCAAAGATTCCTAAAAAAGGAAAAAGTAAAAAATAACTGTCAAATATAAGGAGAACATAGATGGCAGCAACAAAAAAACCAGCCGCTAATAAAACAACGGCTAAAAAAACAGCAGAAAAAAAGCCTGCTGTAAAAAAGCCAGTTGCTAAACAAGCGGTGGCTAAAAAAACGTTAACTGTAAAGAAAACGGCAGCTAAGCCTGCTCCTAAGGCAGCCGTTAAAAAGCCTATTGCAAAAAGACCTACTGTAAAAAAAGCTGTGGTGAAGAAAACTACGATTGCGGCTAGGAAAAAAGCTGTGAGCCGGTAAATTTGTATGCCTAACTTTGGTAGGGTAGCTTTATTATTTCTCTACCAAAGTTTTTATTCTCTTAAAAATTTTAAGCATGCTTTGATTGATTTTACAAGCTCTGAAGAGCATCCAATCAATGGATTAAAAAAGGGTATGCTAATCTCAAAGAGCTTTTCAAAAAGGCAATTTTTATCCTTCTACTTATTGAAGAATTTTAAGATCTATATACTACGCTTTTAGGCGGCTTCCTACGCAATTAAATGATTGAGAAAAACTAGTCTCAATTTAAAAAACAGCTATAGAAAGTTGGTTCTCTTTTGAGGAGCTATAAGGGTAGTTTTTGCTAAAGTGCATTGATGGGATACTTTTCTCAAATCTTTCGGGACTATAGATGACGATCATCTAAGTACGGCTTTCTACATAGATTAAAAATTTCTTTGGCGCTGTTAATCCATGAGCCATTCTATGTATATTAGACGATGATAGATTACTGGCACTTTAGCTTTAATAAAAGATAATCAATTTCCTAGCTATTGGATATTAGTTTTGATATTGCACAAGTTTGCACACACAACTTTAAAGTAACACTCTTTCCGTTTTTTCTAAAGCCATGCATATGAAATGCAGCTTACTAAAGACATATTGAAATGTTAGCACCCGACTTTGACAGTTGTTTTTTTAAGTAGTTATGCCTAAGTGGATTAAGTCTCAAAATTCAGACACAACAGTTGGCTGTTTGAAAAGATTTTAAACCATCAAGAGAAATCCCCAATGTTTTAAAAATACAGATGGCGTCCTCAGAAAGTGCTGAACGTATCACATTCTTTTTATTTGAATTCCGATCTTCAAAATGCATGGTATGCACACTAGCCAGAGCATAATTGATTCTATCAGGCGTTAATGGCGTGCCATTTCTTTTCAAGAGCATTTCTAGAAACCTTTCAAGAAATAAATTCATAAAACATAATAATATATGGGTTTTTATTCGATGGGGTGACCAGTGAAAAATTGGACGCGTTTTAAGTGTGCATTTGGCGATTCGAAAAGCTTCTTCTACCTGCCAAAGGTCTTTGTACCTAGCCAAAGCCTCTCGTACGCCAAGTTGAGAGCTGTTTGATACCGCAATACCGTGAAAACCATCCCATTTAGCATCTTCTGCTATTGCCGGCTCATCAATTGTTAAGAGGGATCCTTTTTTTATATTTGTGTACTTCTTATAAGCTCCATTGCTAATCACTTTTTTAATAGAAGTCTCATCCGATGAATTACAAAGCTTCTTTTTGAGTTTTTCAATTACACGTTCTCGGTCTTCTTTATCTTTCCTAGCTCTGCTAGGACTGTAAGTAGCAATAAGCAAAGTGTCTTTATATTGAGGATGTTCCATAGTACGGAAAAGAACTTTTTCGTTTTCTACGATAGCTTCTTGATGGGATAATGGCGAATAAGTCGAAAGATCATTAATTTTTAATTTTTTAGACATCGATTTAAGTTTAGTGGCAATGACAAAATGAAATTCTGCATTCTGAAGTGCTTCTATATTTTGCCTGCTGGCTAGGCCGCGATCACATACAACCGTGACGTTTTTAATCGAAAAGCTGTTTCTTAACTTTTCTAAAACAGGAATCAGTGTTTTTGTTTCGGCTAGATTTCCTTTAAACACTTCATAAGCAATGGGCAAACCGTGTACATCTACCACTAAAGCCAGAACGATCTGAACCATATGATATTTTTGATCTTTGCTAAAACCAAAATCTTTAATCTCATCTTGCACCACACTTTCAAAGTAAAGGGTGGTGACATCAAAAAAGAAACAATCTACAAGCTTTTCAGAAAATTTACATGCGGTGCTAAACGCCTCTTTTTGAATGTCCGCCTCCAGTGATTCCATTGCATCCATTGTTCGATAGATATGCTGCAAGTCAATTCCTTGAAATCCATGCTCTTCTTGCCGTTCATAGGTGCGCATTTTACTACTAGGACAATCAAAACGCTGAACAAGAATCAATTTTACTATTTCTTCTAAAGCAAATATGTTTTTTCCTTGAGCTTGATGAATGACCTTTGAAAAGCCAGATAATTGCATTAATTCGTTAATAACTATCCCGTACCCATCATAGTAGGTTTTTTGATGAATCAAATCTTGCACAGCAATCTTATCGTCGGGTGGAAGTCCTTCTTTTTCAAGCTTTTGAATGAGATGATCTGCAAGTTTTCGAAGTTTTATAAGGTCTTTTTGACTTTTTATTACTCCCAAGGATGCAATAATCTTTTGTTTAACTTTTTTGCCTTCACGAATACCTGCAACTATTTGAAGAGTTGGATGCTTAGATTTTTTAGAGGAGGTCAATCGTATATACATGTAGAACATTATCCATAAAAGTATATAATTGTAAATCCAAATATTTAGGCACAACATCTAAAATAGAAGTGCATTGATTATCAAGAGCTTAAGGTGGTTTTAATCTTCCAACTGTCAAAGTCGGGACTAAAGACATATTGAAATGTTAGCATGGACTTACCAGCTGCAGAACACACGAGATTACGAAAAGGAACTAATGTGAGAAACCGTAAGGTGAGCTAATAATAAAAGGATGCTCGGAGTCGGACTCGAACCGACACAGGATTGCTCCCGAGGGATTTTAAGTCCCTTGTGTCTACCATTTCACCATCCGAGCAAAAGGTAAGCGATAAGATAACGACATTTGACTTTAATAGCAAGCCAAATGTCGCAATTATTTATTCTTTGTGTTCTTCTGGATTAGTAGGCTCTTCCGTAGATTCTTTTATTTCAGTCGTTTCTACTGAAGGTAGAGGAGAAGAAGTAGGCTCGCTAATATCATCCCAAAAAGAATGAAAAGAACTATTTTGTTCCTCAGAAGACAAGGGCTTAACTTCTGGAGCAGGCTCTACAGCAGGAGGCAGCTCACTTTGCTCTTCTTTAAAAAATTCTTCAACTTCTTCACTGTCTCCTTCAAATTCCTCCGTGATGCTATGAAGAACTTGAACTTCATCATCTTCTTTAGTCTCTTCTCGCGTATAGAAAGCATTTTTAAAAAGTATGTTTTCTTTGTACCTTCCAATGGTCTCTGAAATTAGTGTCGGAGGAGGAGGCAATAATCCACTCATGAAAGGAACTGTAGGCTGCGCTAGGGGCTGACCCTCTCCTGCTACTTTTCCCTCTAATGAACAAGCTACATCTAGTTGCCCTACATCTTCTAATGATGATATAGCTTCAGTGCCTCCTAGATCTTCTTTAATTTGCTCCTCTCGGCCTCGGCGGCGCCTTTGCTGCCGTCTACGATCACGCTTTTTTTCTGCCCGATTGTCATTAGCAGCAACTTGCTCTTCTGCAATAACGTTAGATTCCTCCATAGCCGCTGGATCCATTTTATCTATAGGCATTTCCTTCACGGCCTTAGTCTCACGTCCTCCTCCTATCTTGATAGAACGCTCCAAGCCCACATTTTTAAGTACCATGCGTGCTTCCCGCACTTCTAAAATCTCATAGTCGTTTGCGGGCACAAGAAAAGATTTTGGCTTTTCTAAGGAGCGAAAAAAAATAGCAGTACCGAAAGAAACGACTTCTAAAGCATCTACGAAGTATTCTTCTTGTCCCACATTTTTGCTATTGCGAACAACAATTTTGCACCCTTCCTTAGGCGTAATAACGGTTTCAATAATAGGTTCTCGAGTAAAATCCACAATTAATTCAATCCTGTTTAAATTTGCATATATATTAGACTTTCAAAGAAGTCTACTTAAGAAGCAACTACTTAACTATATGTTAATATTACTCTTTCGAAGCCATATAGGCTAAAAGCTCAACACATCTACAAGCATACCCCATCTCATTATCATACCAAGCCACAATTTTATAGAAGGTATCGTTGAGAGCTATGCCTGCATCTTTGTCAAATATTGAAGAGTATCTGCTTCCAATAAAATCACTTGACACAACCGGTTCATCACAATAGCCTAAGATACCTTTCATGTGCCCTTCTGAGGCTTTCTGCATCTCTTGGCATATTGATTCATAACTAGTTGGTTTGCTCAGTCTCACGGCTAGATCGACAATAGAGACATCCACGACAGGGACTCTCAATGCCATACCCGTAAGTTTTCCTTTCACTTGAGGAAGGCATAAAGCTACAGCTTTTGCAGCTCCAGTCGAAGAAGGTATAATATTCTGACTAGCAGCCCTGCCTCCCCTTAAATCTTTATGAGAGGGTCCATCAACTGTAGGCTGTGTAGCTGTCATAGCATGCACAGTCGTCATTAGACCTTCTTCAATTCCAAAACTCTCTAGCAATACTTTAGTAATAGGTGCTAAACAATTAGTCGTACAAGAAGCATTCGACACAATTTTGTCATTTGCTGGATTATATTTTTCCTCATTAACACCTAAAACAATAGTAGCAACTCCCTCCCCTTTCGCAGGCGCTGATATTAAAACTCTCTTAGCTCCTGATTTTAAATGCTTACCTGCCTCATCAAAAGAAGTAAATAAACCTGTTGATTCTAACACATAATCTACTTGAAGATCTTTCCAAGGAAGCTTTTGAGGATCTTTTTCAGCGATAACTCGTATTTTTTTTCCATTAAAGAGAAGATATTCTCCTTCCTCTTTAATTTCCCCTTTAAATTTACCATGTACTGTATCATATTTTAATAAATAAGCCAAATTGCTGGGAGAAACAACATCATTAATGGCTACCACTTGCATATCATTTCTTTCACTAATTAAGCGAAAAACCAAACGACCAATGCGGCCAAACCCATTAATGGCAATTTTTAGGGACATAGCTAGATTCCTTAAAAAGTCATAGTCATCCTTTTTATCATAGATGAGACTTAAGGAGAAAGTAAAGGAAATAATCTTAGCAAAAGTTCAAGCGCGTTTGTATAAAAAAATTCTTTTTGTTAATATTTTTATTATCAATTTAATAAGTTTGCTTTAAAAAATATATAAATTTATATAATCTCTTTTCATAAATTAACAATAAACCTAAAATGATATAATTTGTTAACAAATGGATAAGATTATGCATCAGCTTTCATCAGAGACTCTTCGCATTCACCCTTTAATTTTTCCTGCCTTTGAGAAACAAGAAAAACAATCTAAAGATTTTATAAAAAATACCACAGCTTACGCGGAGATCGCTTTAAAAATATTTAAAGAACTAGGACCACAGGATTTACGCCGAACACAATTGGTTTGTAAAGAGTGGAAACAATTAATTGAAAGCAGTTTTTTAGCTAAAGAAAAAGCCTATACCTTAGCTTTAAAACATGCTATTCGAAAGAAAAACCTTATTCAAGAAGCCTTTTACCTAGAAAAACTCGGGGATGTTTATGTGGAAAAAGGGACCTCCGAAGCTTTTCTGCAAGCGGCAGGGCTTTATAACTATGCTTTGCAAAGGCTTTTTCTATCTCATCCCCTAGAAAGCAAACAAAAAGTTCTTAAAGAAAAGTTATCAAAAGTTCAAGATTTACTTGTTAGAGAATGTAAAGGCAGAAGTGTAGACTTAGCCACAATAAAAGATCAATTTGAAAGCAACCGTAAGATATTAAAAGAATTTAGGAAGGGAATAGAGGCAAAAATTCAAGCCTTGTCTGAAACCCCTTCTTCTCAAGAAGTAATGGAGCTCTATCGTGAAATAGCTCAAAGAATAAAAATCTTTTTTAAACAGATTGTGGCACAAAGCCTAGATACCCTAGGGCCTCCACCTTGTGAATATTCTATGATAGGCTTTGGTTCACTTGCTAGAGAAGAGATGACGCCTTACTCCGATCTAGAGTTTGGCATTCTTATCCAAGAAGATAATCCTATTAATAGAGATTATTTCAGACGTCTAACCACTCTTCTTCACTTGAAAGTGATCAACTTAGGCGAAACGATTCTACCTGCTTTAAATATTCCTTGCTTAAAAGCCATCAATTTTTTTGATGACATTACGCCAAGGGGCTTTGCCTTTGATGGGGCAGGAGTTGAAGGAAAAGGCTGCAAAACTCCTTTGGGTAATGGCAAGACATTTGAGCTTATCCAGACTCCAGAGAAGATGGCTCAATATATTGGTAAAGATAATGAAAATCAGTGGTGGCATGAAAGAGAACCACATCTTCCCTTGGAGCTTTTAAATTTTGCTCACCTTCAAGGTAGTCGCGAATTAACTCAGCAGTATAAGGAAAACGTTCAAAAAAAACTTAATGCTCCTTGCCAAAAAGATCTTACTCTGCGTCAGTACTTAGCTAAATTTCATTTGTTTTTAGCAGATATGAATACTTTCGATCCAGGAATGGGCGATTTAAGTAGGGAGGGCATGCTTTTTAAAGTCAAAGATGATTTTTATCGCTTTCCTCATCTGGCTTTAGATAGGTTAGCATTGCTTAAAGCTGTAACGGCTTCAGATACCTTTAGCAGAATAAAGCAGCTAAATAAGCTAGGTGTTATAACTGAGAGTGCGACTGAAAAACTAAATGAGTGGATGAGTATAGCGCTATTTATGCGCCTTAAAACCTATTCTCATTATCAAGCCCAGCGAGAGATGATGAACCCATTAATCAGACCCTTTAAGTTTGATGAGCCTACCCTTATCCAAAAGCAGTTTGCTTTAGATCATAAAGCATTAGAAAATATAAAAAAGATTTATCATACTTTTATTCCATTCCGTCAGGCTATTCAAGAGTTTTTCTCAGGTCATGAAGAGAGACTTACCTCTTCCTCTTTAGATGATGACTCGCCCCAGATCCAGGGAGACATAGCCAGAAGAATATTTCAACAAGAAGAGGCAAAAAAGTGTTACCTTAAAGCTATACAAGAAAACTCGGAAAACACTTATGCCTTAACAGCTCTTGGGCTTATCTACGAGAACCAAGGAAATTTAGAAAAAGCTGCTAAATATGCCCACGCGTCACTCGCTATTGCTATTAAGCACGACGGTAATAACTGCCCCGAGGCGGCAACAGTTTATAATAACTTGTTAATGATCTACTATGCCCAAGGAAATTTAGCGAAAGCAGCTGAGTATGGTAATCAAGCACTCCAAATTAATATTAATCTGTATGGTAAAAATCATTCCTATGTAGCAAATAGCTATAATAGCCTTGGTTTAGTCTACCAAGAACAAGGGAATTTAGAAAAAGCAAGTGAATCTCTTAATCAAGCCCTTGCAATAGACCATAAGCTTTTCGGTGAAAATCATTCCATGGTGGCAAAAGATTACAATAATTTAGGAATGCTATACAAAGATAAAGGAAACTTAAAAAAAGCAACTGAATTTATCCGTCATGCTCTTCTCATCAATTTTAAGCTTTACGGTAATAACCATCCGCATGTAGCTACCTGTTATAACAATTTGAGCCTCATTTATGAGGACCAAGGAAACTTAAAAAAAGCCCGTAAATATGCTGATAAAACACTCACAATTCGACTTAATCTTTATGGCAAAAATCATCCCCTGGTAGCAATAACTTATAATAACCTAGGGCTTATTTGTGAGAACCAAGGAAATTTAAAAAAAGCTTTTAATTATATCAGAGAAGCTCTCCAGATTAACCTTAAGCTTCTAGGCGAAAATAATCCGACTGTCGCAGGGCTTTACAACCACATAGGGCAAATCTATAAAAAACAAGGAAATTTAAAAAAGGCCATTCAGCTTATTAACAAAGCCCTCGCAACTAACATCAAGCTGGGAGGTGAAAATCAACCATCGGTAGCAATAGATTACCAAACTTTAGGAAGCGTCTACTTAGACAAAGGCAATTTAGGCCAGGCGGAAGAGTATATTAACAAAGCGCTTGCCATTAACCTTAACCTTTTCGGCGAAAATCATCCCTTTCTTACCGCCAGTTATAACAACCTAGGACTTCTCTATCAAAAGCAAGGAAATTTAGAAAATGCCCTTAAGTATGCCAATAAGGCGCTCGCCATTAATATTAAGCTTTATGGAAAAAATCATCCCAAAGTAGCAATAGCCCACAACAATCTAGGAGAAATCTACGAGGAGCAAGGTAATTTAGAAAAAGCTTTTGAATATATCAATGAAGCACTCGATATTAAGCTTAAGCTTTTCGGGGAAAATCATCCTACAGTGGCTATAAATTATAACAATCTAGGAGGAATCTATTTAGCTCGAGGCAATTTAGAAAAAGCCGTTGAGTGTGCCAATCAAGCACTCGTCATCGACCTTAAGTTTTTTGGCAAAGACCATCCTACTGTGGCATGCAATTATAATAATTTAGGAGTCCTCTATGAAAAACAAGGACTTTCAGTAAAAGCTATTGAGTATATCAATCAAGCAATCGACATTGATCTTAAGCTTTTTGGTGAAAATCATCCTACACTAGCAATATATTATACTAATCTGGGAAGGATCTATCAAGCCCAAGAAAATTTAGACATAGCACTTAAGTACGCCCATTTAGCACTTGATATTAACCTTAAGGTTTATGGAAAAAATCATCCACAGACAGTGGAAAGTTACAAAAATCTAGAGAGTATCTACCAAGAGCAAAAAAAAATATCTGTACAGGACAAAAAATAATCTTTTCCTAAATAAACCTTCTTAGAAGGAGTTGAGAATAAAAGAGGAGATAGAATTAGTTGACATTCATGACCAGGAAGCAGGCAATCAGGCAAATAACAAGTATCTAAGAAGGTGTCCTCGAACCTCTGCTTTTGATAAATAAAAACCCATTCAATAGAAGGAGGAGCATAATGCTTAAGAAGCTACTTTACTGAGCTGAGCAATAAAGAAAAAGAATGGGAAGAAATAAGCTTTTATTGTTTCCTATGAAAAAAAGAGGGCGGCCCTATAAACATTTTAAACGAAACCCATTAGATGCTATCCTTTATCTAAACTTTGCAGGACGCCAATGAGAGCCTCTTCTCATGATTTTCCTCTTTGGAGGATAGTTTTAAATTATTTCTCTAGCAGCACCGTACAACCCTCTGACAGCAGAGCAAGGGCTATTTAAATCTTATGGGTAAGCTGCTAATTGTTATGAAAGAAGAAGTAAAGAATACAGAGAAGTAAGAGATGAATGTATAAAAAAGGGTAGGCAATCATAGGAAAATGTTGCCTAAACTAACCTTAAATATAGTAAAATCAGGTATCCGAAACGTTCGCTCCCTTGCTAAAAGCTATTCATACCGCACGAGCACTAGCTATGAGCAGGATTATTTCGGAGGCTTATTGGCTTTAATTTTTTGTTTAGGTTTACCTTTAGCTGTTTTAGAATCCATTAATTTAATCTTACTATTCTTAGCTAACGGTTTAGGTTTATTCTCCTTAGGAGAAGCTTTTACAGCTTTAGCTTTGCGTGAAGAAGAATTATCTTTAGACTTCTGAGTAGGCTTCTTAGCTGGCTTAGAAGATGTCGAAGGTGCCCCGTTCACATCTATAGCTTTGCTAATTGCTTGATTGTTATCAGCTTTGAAGGCAAAATCTTCTTTCTCTTCTTCATCTTCTCCATCAAAATGATTAATAGTTACCTTATCAGCTATTTCTATAAATCTTTTAGACTCTGGCTTGCTTTTATCCTGATCCAACCATTTGGTAGATAAATTGCGTAAAGCTGCCAACTTTTGATTAATACTCTGAAGATTTTGATCCATGCCATCGTGGAGATGACGCCTGCTTGCTAAAAGCTGCCCCTCATTTTCAAATTTAGAAGAGAAGGTCACTGCTGAGGCGGTTAAATCAGGTGTAAATAAAAACAAACGCATAGAAGGTGGCACAGTTGTATAGACATCAGTAGCAATCTGAGGCTCAAACTCTTGCTTGACAGCTTGCTTTGGAGGCCTTCCGCGTTTAGGACGAGGATTTAGAGCCTCATTAGAGTAATAGGTCTTAGCTTTTGCTAGCAAGGCTTTTCTAGCTTGTAAGATATCTTTACCTACTTTTGTGTCAAATAGGTGGCGTTTAACCTTTTCTAAAAGTGATTTGGGTAAATCTAAATCCTCTTCGAACACAAAATGAAACTGGTTATTTCTTAACCACTCAATAATACGAATGCGAGACCTTTCTTGGTAAAATTGCTGCCATTTTTCTAATTCGGAAAGATGATCGTAGATGAACTCAAGAAAGTTTTCTCTAGCTTCTTTGGATTGAATGATTTCTAGTAATTTTTCCTTCGTATCAATATCATATACTTTTTCATTGACGAAACCTTCCATAATCTTTTTAGTTTCATAAAAAGTTAATTTAGGAATAAGAAAGTAACGCTCACTATTCTGGCGCAATTCCTGTTCTAATGCCTCAATCTCTTCCTGAGGTTTATCCAGGTCTACATAAATTATAAAGCCCTCTTGGCGGTCAAGGTAAAAATCACGTTCATCATCGGACTTTGTAAAACCTTCGATAAGTCGATGGCAACGCAAAATAAGAGGGTTTTGAGCTTCTTTGAGTGTCTTACTCCTCATGGGCAACGTTCCTTTAAAAATGTATATAGATACAAAAAGATCGCATAATTATGCGATCTTCTATACTAAAACTCTATAATAACTAGATTAGGCTCTTAGTTGTCAAGATATTCGATAATACACATTTGAGTATTATCGCCCACACGACGTTGAGCTTTTACGATTCGTGTATATCCACCCGCTCTGCTTGCAAAGCGTGGTCCTAATACACTAAATAGTTTATCAATCACTTGCCTATCTGTATTATAGGCACTTGTGTCCCCTTTACGAGCAGCACGTGCTTCTTTGTCAGTCAACGCGTTGAAACGAACCATCATTTCACTAATTGCACGACGTCTGGTAGCTAAAGTGTTTTTCTTTGCTAAAGTGATCATTTTATCGGCATAACGACGTAGCGCTTTTGCTTTTGGCACCGTTGTTTCGATGCGCTCATTCTCGATCAATGATTTTAACATATTGGCAAACATACACCGTCTATGTGAACTGGTACGGCTTAGTTTACATGTATCTTTTCTGTGTCTCATATCTTATTACCTAGCTGCTAATCTTCAACTTTTGCTAATTCTTTTCTACCTTTTTTGTCTTCATTGTAATGCTTGATCTTATCTTTCACATTATCATGTGTAATACCATAGCGAGAAAGATCCATGCCAAGAGATAAGTTCATTTCATGAAGTTTAGCTTTAATTTCATTTAAAGATTTCTTACCGAAATTTCGAAACTCAAGCATTTTTCTCTCAGGAATGGATACAAGTTCAGCAATTGTATCAATGTTTGCTCCACTCAAGCAATTGGTTGACCTAACGGATAACTCAATCTCATCGATACGAAGGCAAAGTTTTTCCATCATTTCATCGGCATCGCTATCTCCATCACCCAATCCTTCGTCAAACACAAGTGAGTGGGATTTGGCTTTTGTAAATACGTCAAAATGCTTAACACCAATTTGAGAAGCAAATGAAACTGCCTCTACAGGAGTCACCCGTCCATCTGTCACGACTTCAAAGATTAAGCGATCAAAATCTGTATCCTGACCTACGCGTGTATTTTCTACAAAATAGTTAACAATACGTACAGGTGAAAAGGAGGCGTCTAAAAGGATTTCATCAGCGGTTTTATCATAAATAATATGCCGTTCTGAAGGTACATAGCCACGACCTATAGCCACACGCAGATCTAATTGGCGTTTCATAGGCTTAGTAACCGTGAATAGATGAAGTCCCGAATTAACAACTTCATATGAACCATCCTTTACAATATCACCTAGAGTAACTTTATACTGACCATTATTCTTGTCAAGCTCCTCTTGAGTAATATCTAAAACACATGTCAAAATGCGAGTATCACGGCTGTAAGAACTTTCATCCGTTGGCAACTTTCTTAAAAGAGCACCTTTTAAATTGAGCACGATATTGGTCATATCTTCGATAACACCCTCAATGGCCATATATTCATGGGGCACCCCTTCAATACGCAAGGCAATAATAGCAGGAGCTTCTAAAGAAGAGAGCATCATACGTCGCATGGAGTTTCCAATTGTATGACCAAATCCACGCTCAAAAGGTTCTGCAATGATTCGAGCCACGTTGGAATTGTCTTTATCCTCTTCTACTAAAATTTTTTGGGGCATTTCGAACTTGCCGTATTTGACAGACATTAAGCGACTCCTAAATAATTAAAAATTTCTGAGTGTTTATTACACCCGTCTACGTTTACGAGGACGGCACCCGTTATGTGGTACTGGTGTGGTATCACGAATAGCAGTTATTAACAAACCAGTGCTTTGCAAACCGCGTACAGCAGATTCACGACCTGCTCCTGGCCCTTTTAGGTTAACTTCAATTTCTTTCATTCCTAACGACATAGCTGCTTTGCCTGCATCTTGTGCAGCTACAGTCGCTGCGAACGCTGAAGACTTACGAGAACCTGAAAAGTTTACTTTTCCGGCTGAAGACCAGGATATGACGCGACCCGAAGGGTCAGTAATAGCAATAATTGTATTGTTAAAAGTCGCCTTCACAAAGGCAATTCCAGATGGAACATTCTGATGGCTTCTTTTTTTTGCTTTAACAGGCTTTTTTGTTGTTGTTGTGGCTGACTGCTTAGACAAAGTAGAGCACTCCTCTTAAAATTATTTCTTCTTATTAGCAACAGTTTTACGTTTACCTTTACGTGTACGAGAATTAGTTCTTGTACGTTGTCCTCGAACAGGTAAACCAGAACGATGTCTAGTTCCACGGTAAGAGTGAATAGATATTAATCGTTTGATGTTATTTTGAACTTGCCGGCGTAAATCACCTTCTACCATATATTCAGATTGCAGCAAGTTGTTAATACGTGCTATATCATCTTGGGTTAGCTTGTGAGCACGCATATTGTGATCAAACCCAAGCTTCTCAATAATCTCGTTTGATAAGCTACGACCTATTCCGTAGATATAGGTTAGTGCTATTTCTAATCTCTTATTATCCGGTATATCTATACCGATAACTCTAGGCATTGAATCTCTCCTAAAATTTCAAAAATGGAATTCGAAAATTTACCATACTTTCACTTTATTAGCAAAAGCTTTATTTATGAAAACGTTTGACTTGCTGTGGATGTAATTATTTGAACTGTTCAGATGATTACATGTAAAGCTAGTTTGCAAATGCTATTTTTATCCTCTTCCTCTTACTCTACCTTTCTTCATGAAGCCTTCATATCTCTTCATCAATAAATGGGATTCGATTTGCTTCATTGTATCCAAAACAACACCTACAAGAATCAACAAAGCTGTACCCCCAAAGAAGTAGCTAATCGTTGCTGGCACTCCTAATAAGCGGCCTATTATGGTAGGTAATACGGCAATCATAGCAAGAGAAATAGCCCCTATGAGAGTAATTTTATTCATAGTAGATTCTAAATAATCTTGGGTGGGCTTACCCTGTCTTATTCCAGGTATAAATGCTCCATTTTTCTTCATATCCGATGCTATCTGATCAGGTCTAAATTGAGTAGCCGTCCAAAAGTAGGTAAAAAATATAATTAAACCTACAAACAATAAGATATAAAGGGTACTTCCTGGAGATAGCCACTGAGCGATCTCACTTAATCGATTACCTGCTCCTGCAAAGGTAGCAATTATAGCAGGAAACATAAGCAAAGAGGAAGCAAAAATTACTGGTATTACCCCTGCATAATTAACTTTTAAAGGAATATAGGAGTTGCCCCCTTGTACTTCTTTTCTACCTACTACACGCCTAGCATATTGCAAGGGTATGCGTCGATGTCCTTGTATGACCAATATAGTTCCTAATGCTACTACAACAAATATGGCGATAAGCACGAGGACGGTCGTAAAATTCATTGCACCTGGTTCTTGAGAGTTTAAGTTTAACTGCTGAATAATCAACCCAATCGCTGTAGGCAATTGCGAAACAATACCTACTGTGATAATTAAACTCATTCCATTGCCAATTCCTCTTTCTGTAATCTGCTCTCCTATCCACATCAAGAGAACTGTTCCTGCGGTCATAGTGAAAATGAAAAGCAAATAAAATAAGATAGGCATGCCCCAGATCTGAGCATCTAACAATTCACCTGTAATTATACCTGGGCGACTATAATTCATTTGGATGGCATATTTAGCAAACATCGCCGATTGGAGGATAGACAAAATGATTGTCAAGCCACGCGTATATTTGTTAATTTTTCTACGGCCCTGTTCTGCATTTTCTTTAATTTCACGCTGCAAAGAAGGCCATAGCGCCACCACTAGCTGCATAATAATAGAGGCAGAAATATAAGGCATAACACCCAAGGCAATCACTGTCATTTGGGAGAATGCTCCTCCCGAAAATATATCGACGAGTTGAAAAAGATTCTGTCCCCCACCCGTCGCGTGCCTAAAAAAACTTACTGCCACTTCTCCATTGATTCCAGGGACGGGTATAAATCCCCCTACACGGTAGACTGCTAGCATTAAAATTGTAAATAGAATTTTTGCTCTTAGCTCGGGAATCTGAAAAACTTTCTGTAGCTCTTTGAACATCTTCTACCTCGATTTAGTAAGCGCTCTTAATCTCTAAACAATTTCAATAGCAATTTTTGCTTTTTGTAGCTTTTCTTGCGCTGCTGAGGAGACGGCTTTTACTTCAATTTTAACTTTTTTACTCAATTCTCCATCCCCTAAAATTTTTATCCCGCGAATTTTGCCACGAACAAAACCTTTTTCAGCGAGTGTTTGAGCATTTACAGTTTCACCGTCACTATACATCTCGTTAATTTGACCGAGATTGACAGTTTCATATTTATTGCTGAATCGTGCGTTACTAAAGCCTCGAATAGGTAACTTCATAAATAGACGGAATTGGCCACCTTCGTAACCTAAGCGTCTTTTATAACCAGAACGAGAGCCTGCTCCTTTTTCACCCCGACCACAGGTTTTGCCAAGTCCAGAGCCAATTCCTCTACCCACACGTCTGCGTTTTTTTCTTTCTCGTGATACATCTTGTAATTTATTGAGTGATGTCATCCTTGGCCTCTCATCTGTTTAATTTGCTCACGTTTTTTCAATTGGGACAAAGCTTTGAAGGTTGCACGTACCTGGTTAATTGGGTTGTTAGAACCAACACTTTTTGCCATCACATCTTTAAGACCTGCTAATTCAAGCACAGCTCGTACTTTAGATCCAGCAATTACTCCTGAACCAGCCGGCGCAGGCTTAAGTAAAATAGCAGCGCCATCCCAGTTGACCAAAACCTCGTGAGGTACTGAAGTCCCTTCACTAGCAAAGGTGATCATGTTCTTGCGAGCAGACTCTCCACCTTTACGAATGGCATCAGTTAACTCATTGGCTTTAGCAAAGCCATAACCAATGCGGCCTTTTCCATCGCCCACTAGAATTAAAGCTGAGAAGCTAAACTTACGTCCACCTTTTACTACTTTGGAGCAGCGGTTAATATAAAGAACTTTCTCGTTAAATTCAGAATTAGTTCTTTCTTTTTTGGGATTGTCATTACTTTTTGCCATTAGGTTTATCCTAAATTTTTTCCAAATAGTTTTAGAATTGAAGCCCAGCTGATCTTGCTGCTTCAGCAAGGGCGGCTAAAATTCCGTGATACTTGAATGGTCCTCTATCGAAGACGATTTCTTTTATATTATTTTTTTGTGCAATTTGCGCAATTTTCTCGCCAAGTTTAGCAGCTGAAAGTTTATTTTTTCTAGCGAATTCAGTATTCTTAAATTCATTTGAAAAAGTTGCAGCACTACCGATGGTAACATGGTTATCATCATCAATAAGTTGCACTTGAATATGCTTATTTGTTTTCACTACACATAAACGTGGCTTCTCACTCGTACCATGAATCTTTTTACGTACTCTTAATGCACGTTTAATGCGTAATTTATGTCTTTTTTTGGTTATATTAATCATACGATCCTCATTGAGCCTTTCTACCTAACAATTATTTTTTCGCAGAAGCCGACTTACCAGCTTTTTTACGGACATACTCGCCTGCATAACGAATACCTTTACCTTGATAGGGTTCTGGAGGCCTGATCGCACGAACCTGTGCAGCAAACTGTCCAATTTGCTGAGGGTCAGAACCTGAAATTACAATCGTCGTATTTTTCTCTACAGCTACTTGCAAACCCTCAGGTATTGTCAATTTAGTAGGATGTGAATAACCAACTTGTAAATCTAATAATTGACCCTGCACTACCGCTCTGTAACCTACACCGATCATTTCTAACTTTTTAGTAAAACCTTGCGATAAGCCTACCACCATGTTATTGATAAGGGATCGATAGAGCCCATGGTAATTACTCATTTTTTCATGCCCTGCGGTCAAATTAACTTGGAGATGATCGTTTTCAATGACCACCTCAATACCGGAGATGATTTCGCGGGTCAGAGTTCCTTTAGGGCCTTTAACGGTTAGGGTAGAATCTTCAAGCTTAACTTCTATACCTTTTATCAAGGGAATTGGTGCTTTTCCTTTACGAGACATTTATAAACTCCTTCTAATGGGCAAACTATACCTAAATATTACCATACCAGGCAGAGCAATTCGCCACCGATATGTCTTTTACGAGCTTCGTTACCTGCCATTAATCCTTGCGAAGTAGAAACAATAGAAAGACCTAATCCACCATAAAAGTGTGGAATATCTTCATGTCCAACATATTTTCGTAGGCCTGGCTTTGATACTCTTTTTAGTCCTTGGATAACAGGCTGTCGACCCTCAACATATTTGAGGAAGAGTCTGATAGTTCCACGGTGATTTTGGTCTTTATTTACTAAATAATTTTCGATAAAGCCATATAATTTTAGAATCTCCGCAAGGTTTTCTTTAAGCTTGCTCCAGCTAACATCTACATAACGATGTTCCGCTTTAGCAGCATTGCGAATCCTTGTGAGGAAATCGGCTACGGGATCACTAGGTATTGCCATGATTTCATCTCCTATCTTAAGCTATTACCGAAACCGGCAGGTTATTAAAAGGGAGTCCAAGCAGACGGAGGAGCTCTACACACTCAGCATCTGATTCGGCGCTTGTAACAAAGGTAATGTGCATCCCTTGCGTACGTTTAACTTCGTCAAGATTAATTTCAGGAAAAACCTGCTGATCATCAAGTCCTAATGTATAGTTGCCTTGCCCATCACATTTGGTAGGAAAGCCCCTAAAGTCACGTATACGTGGGCTCACGATGTTGGATAAACGATCAAGGAAATCATACATTCTTACTCCACGCAATGTGACCTTAATACCTATTGGCTGGCCTTCACGTAGTTTAAAGTTTGAAATAGCTTTTTTCGCTTTAGTAATTACCGGCTTTTGTCCAGACAACAGGGTCAACTCATTAACACAAGCTTGAATAGCATTTTTATCTTTTGAAGGTTCAGCGATACCCATATTGACCACGATTTTTTTCAAACCAGGGATGTTCATAGGGTTTGTATACCCAAACTTTTCTTGTAGCGCAGGTTTAACCTTTTCTAGATAATTTTTCTTTAACCTAGACATTATAACTTTCAACTCTTTTTAGATTTTGTTTTTTTAACAACACGATGAACAACATGCTTGTCATCTTGCTTGTAAACCCATTCCTTATGGCCTTCATCACTTTTTTGAGCCTTAAGTTTAACAGGGTTATCTTCAGTATTTAACACTTTTAAATTAGAGATATGAATACCTTTCTCTAGTTCAATGATACCGCCATGGGGATGAGCTTCACTTTTTTTAACATGCTTTTTGCGCAGATTAAGCCCTTGCACCAGGAGTTTATCACCCAAACGTGCAATCACTTCACCTTTTTGTCCTTTAAAGTTGCCCGCGATAGCGATTACTTTGTCGCCTTTACGGATTGCTTTATGTGTTTTAACTTTAGTCATTTACTAGCCCTTTTATTAAATCACTTCTGGTGCCAGTGAGGCAATTTTGAGAAAATCTCTATCGCGTACTTCACGAGCTACGGGTCCAAAAATACGTGTACCACGTGGATTGTTTTTGTCATCGATCAATACACAAGCATTCGTATCGAATTTCAAAACCGTTCCATCGTCTCTTTTAATAGGTGCAGCCGTTCTGACAATAACTGCTTTTACTACATCGCCTTTTTTGGCTCCGCCTTCTGGTTCAGCTTCTTGTACTGAGCAAACGATAATGTCACCCACATGCGCATAACGGCGTTTAGAACCACCCAATACTTTAAAGCATTTGACGCGCTTTGCACCTGAATTGTCGGCTACTTTGAGCTGCGTTTCTTGTTGAATCATACGTTGCTAACTCCAAATATATTATACAATTTGCTAGGCGACAACACGCCATCTTTTTAATTTTGATAGTGGCCTTGTCTCCACAATAGTAACCTGTTCGCCTATTTCATAAGGTCGCCCTTCATTATGGGCAAAGACTTTCTTATTTCTTTTAGTCACTTTGCCATATACAGGATCTCGCAGCCTTCTTTCAATCTTGACGACTAAAGTCTTAGTCATTTTATTAGAGACTACAATACCTTTTTTCTCTTTACGATTTCCTCTTTCTTCCATCTTCTAACCTCAAAGTTGGTATATTATTTATGCTAACCGCTTTTTTTCGTTGATGACAGTCAGCAAGAGGGCTATTTCCCTTTTTTTATGGCGTACTAAATGAGGCTTTTCTACTTTGTTAGATTGCTTCATTTCATTTATAAGGTTAAAAAGATCTCTACGTGCATCCTTACAATTGGCTTCTAAATCTTCTAACGATTGATCTCTAAAATCTTTAGCTTTTTTCATCTTACTACCTTATACTTGTTCAACACGTTCGACAAATCGTGTCTTTAGTCCAATTTTAGCTGCAGCACGTCTCAATGCATGTTGAGCTTCTTCTTTTGAAACGTTACCCACTTCAAAAAGTATCCTACCTGGTTTGATAACCGCTACCCAATGGTCAAGTCCCCCTTTACCTTTACCCATACGCACTTCTTGGGGCTTTTTAGTAACAGGTTTATCCGGAAAAATTCTTATCCAAACTTTTCCTTTACGTTGGAAATAACGGTTAATAGCCACACGGCATGCTTCAATTTGCTGATTAGTGAGCCAACCGCGTTCTAGAGCTTGTATACCAAACTCACCAAAATGAACAAAGGTCGCTCCTTTACTCAAACCTGAGCAGGAACCTTTCATTGTTTTGCGGTGTTTTGTTTTCTTAGGCATTAAAGGCATTACTATTGGCCCTCCTTCACTTGATTATCTTCACCACGGTAAATCCAGACTTTCACCCCGATACTACCATAAGTTGTCTCTGCACGCCCCATGGCATAATCAATATCAGCCCGGAGTGTATGTAAAGGAGTGCTCCCCTCTTTATACCATTCTGTCCGTGCAATTTCTGCTCCACCTATACGGCCAGAACATTGCACTTTAATTCCTAGAGCACCAGCTTCAATGCTAGATTGCATAGCTTTCTTCATTGCACGTCTGAAGGGAATTCGTCTTTCTAATTGCTTTGCAATGGCATCGGCTACAATTTTTGCATCAAGGTCAGGTCTTTTAATTTCTTCTACTTCAATCCAGACTTCTTTACCTGTAAGTCTAAAGAGTTCTCCACGCAATCCTTCAATTTCAGAACCTTTTTTACCAATAACCATCCCAGGCCGCGCCGTGCAAATAGTCACTTCGATTTTTTCGCTCATACGTCGAATTTTTATTTGCGAAGTACCTTGACACTGAGGTTTTTTCATTAAATACTCGCGAATTTTTTTATCTTCGACGAGTAAAGTACCAAATTCTTGCTTATTCGCATACCACTTTGAACGCCATTTTTTATTCCGAATAAGGCGGAATCCTATTGGATTAGTTTTTTGTCCCATTCCTTACTCCTTTCCTGAACTGACTATAATAGTAAAGTGACTTGTTCTTTTTAAAATCGGATGGCGGCCACCCTTATTTTTGGGCTTTGCACGTTTAAGTCTTGGCCCTTCATCAATACGAACTTCTAAAACTTTAAGATCTTCGCGGCGTATATCTAGCTGCGTTTCAGCATTAGCAACAGCGCTATCTAAGGTTTTTTTCAAGAGACGCCCCGCCTTTAAATTGCTATACAATAATTGGAGGTTAGCTTGCGGAACAGGCAGTCCTCGTATTAACCCTGCGGCAAGCCGTGCTTTACGGGGGCTAATTCTAATATATTTGCTTATTGCTTTTGCCCTATTCATTTTGATTGTGCCTCTGCTTTCTTAATTGGATGACCTTTGAAATTACGGGTAGGAGAAAATTCACCCAGACGATGTCCAACCATATTTTCTGAGACAAATACAGAAATGAATTTTTTGCCGTTATGCACTTCAAAAGTGTGTCCGATCATTTCAGGAATGATCATCGATCGTCTTGACCATGTTTTAATTGGCGTTTTGCCCCCTTTACCATTCATATCTTCAACTTTCTTATGAAGATGATGATCAATAAAAGGTCCTTTCTTAAGTGATCTTGCCATACTTATTTTTTCCTTCGATCTTTAACAATAAACTTGTTCGATTTCTTCTGAGATCTAGTTCGAAGCCCTCGTGTATACAGCGCCCATGGTGTTTGTGGGATGTTACCTTTATGCTTTCCTTCACCGCCCCCGTGTGGATGGTCTACAGGGTTCATTGCAGTTCCGCGAACGGTTGGGCGAATTCCTTTCCATCGCATACGGCCAGCTTTACCTTCTACACGTAAATTATGCTCCGAATTAGAGACCATTCCAAAAGCTGCACGGCAATTTTCGCTCACCATACGCACTTCACCTGAAGGCATTCTAATCGTCGCATACCCGCCACTTCTGGCCATCAACTGAGCAGAAAGACCAGCAGAACGAACCATTTTAGCTCCTCTACCAGGAATCATTTCTATAGCATGGATGGTAGAACCCAAAGGCATAAATTTTAACTTCATGCAGCATCCTACACTAAAAGGAGGCTCATCACTTGTCTGCACTACATCACCATCTTTCAAGCCATGGGGTGCCAGAATATAGCGTTTTTCACCGTCAGAGTAATTAAGCAGCGCTATATAAGCCGATCGATTAGGATCATATTCTATAGAAGCTACGCGAGCTGGTATATTTTCCTTATCTCTTTTGAAATCAATTATTCTGTAATGACGCTTATGCCCACCACCTTTATGACGGCAAGTAATATGCCCATTATTATTACGTCCATTCGTTCTTTTTTTAGGCAGCATCAGCGACTTTGTAGGCTTTACCTTAGCACGACTACCTTCTTTAGCACGAGTGAGCGTTTCATTGATCGGAAGGATTAATTGACGTGTACCCGCCGTTATGGGACGATATTTTTTTAACATGACTCTCTTCGCCTCTTATTTATACGTTATCAAGGCTATCGCCTTTTTCCAGGGTAACCATAGCTTTTTTAAAACCGGGCTTCATGCCTGAACGACCACGAACACGTCTTGCTTTAGGCTTAACGTTAATTGTATTGACAGCCACTACTTTAACATTTCTGTCGCTGTAAATTTCTTCGATGGCATTAGCAATGTCAGTTTTATTTGCTTTGCGATCGACTACGAATACATATTTCGGAGACTCGCAACGTTTCAGTGAGGGATTACTACTGGCATTTTTAAGCTCTTTCAATACCAAGGCTTTCTCTGTAACATGTTGATGTTTCACGACTTGGTAAGGATTTTTTTTTGACATTACTTGATTCCTTTCATCTATAACTTGGTGTTATTCCTTATCTATCAAGGACAAAGCCACTCAACCAATTCAATTAGGGCAGATTCCGTCACCACAATATCTTTGGCCACTAGAACATCATACCCACTAATATTAGTGGCTAGCGAAAACGAAACTTTTGGTAGATTACGCACGCTTTTAATAAAATTATCATGTTGATCATGATGGATGGACACGCGCTTTGTTTCTTCTTCAGTTTTAACTTCTGCATAATGAGCTTCACCTAAAAACATCACCCTATGATTTGCTAAACCTGTGACCTTTAAAAAGTCGGCCATAACTTTAGTTTTAGGTTCATTAAGGACAGATTCTGTAAGAACATGTAAACGATTTGCAGCAATTTTTTCAGCAAGCAAACAGCGAATTGCAGCTTTTCGTTCTTTTTTGTTAATACGTACATGCTGATCAAATTTAGGCCTTGGTCCAAAAACACGACCGCCCCCTTTATATTGAGGAGCTGAAAGCATCCCCTGGCGAGCACGTCCTCCACCTTTCTGCGGATGAGGCTTTTTTGTTGAGTGATTAACCTCAGAACGAGTTTTAGTATTAGCTGACCATTGACGAGCATTGGCTCTGATAGCGACGATATAATCTTTAATCATCTGCCCGTGCGCTTCAGCATTAGCTAATCTTTCATCAACTATCACTTGGCCAGTTTCCTGACCTTTTAAATTATATTTTTTCAGTGTTGCCACAGGATAACTCCAGAAATTTTTTACTAGCTAGCTTTTTTTAAGCTTGTTTTTTCACCGATGGGGCAATATAAACCAATCCATGCGTAGGACCTGGCACAGCACCCTTTACAATAATCACCTGTTCTGCAGGCTTTACCATTACAACTTCTAAATTTTGAATGGTCACAGTTTCACAACCCATATGACTAGGACGTGGGCTATTAGGAAGCGAACGACCTGGTGTTGAGCGCATACCTGTAGATCCAGCATGACGATGGAATCCCGAACCGTGTGAAGCAGGCCCCCCAGAATAATTATACTTTTTCATGGTACCTTGATAACCTTTACCTTTTGAAACTGCTGTAGCATCAACAAATTTTACATCAGCAAAAAGGTCTATCGCTAACTCTTGACCTACTTGGTATTGTTCAATGTTATCAACCTTTGCTTCGGAAAGGTTTTTACGTGGAGATACAGCTGCTTTGCTGTAATGTCCGCGTAAAGGTTTGGATAGACGATTTGCTAGCGTTCTCTGGTCTTTAACATGAATTTTATCAAAACCAATCTGAATAGCATTATAACCATCAATCTCTTTCTTCTTGATCTGGACAACAGCATTTGGTTGCACTTCAATAACCGTACCCACAATACTATTTCCATTCTCATCAAAAAGCTGGATCATTCCACGCTTTTTGCCCATCAGTTTAGGCGTCATATGAAAATCCTTAACCCAATATCTTGAGTATTTGAGCAATCATTTTTTTTATATTACAATCTAAGAAATGAATACCTGTATATCTAGTGATAAGTTACGTGCGAAGCACGTTCTTAACAGAGCTAAACAAGTGAAAACATTTTTGGCAGCTTATTAAATATTTATCTAATAAAATTGCTTAAATGAAGAGACTATCAAAGTGGAGTATTTTTCTCAACAGATATTTAAAAAAAATTACTCAAAAGATTTACATTCCCCTTTACAGTTATCTCTTAAGAGCTTTTCTTTGATCAATACTTTGATAATCTCTCCATCTCTTAATTTTCTTTTTCTTTTTAGCCGCCCTACATCTGCTTTTTCTAGTGGTTCAATTAACTTAATCAGATCCTCCATTAAAGTTCCTCTAAGTACAGTTAAAGAACCTCTTTTCTTAACAGCTCCTTCTACTCTCACTGTAATATATTCTTTGTAAGGTACTTTGATTAATTGGCTGTTGTTGACTTTTTTATTTAAAGAAATCTTACTTAGGTCCGCCTCAAGATGAACTTTAGCTTGCTCTAAAACATTTGCTAAAGTAGCTGTTTTTTCAACGTTATATAAGCCTGGATACTCAACAGCTCCTTCTACACGTACAGTCTGCTGTCTATTATATAAGTGATGAGGCTCAGAATATTTTCTAGAAGATAAAAACCGATGCTTATGAGTCAGGCAGGTCAATACGATCATAAATAAAATCAAGCAGATAATAACGACCCACTCACGCTTAGGAAGATTTTCTTTTGGAGCCATACTGTGCATACCTACCTTTTAATCTCCTGATTAGTTCAATCCCTGCATTTTTGGTAATATAAAGCCTTGTATTTAGCTATCCTCGGAAGACCTGGACTTGCTGCCGCTATAAAAGCCAGGTGTCACGTTTAGCTCCTCTATCTATGTTTCAATAAACTTCTCTACCATTTTCTTCCATTTTTGTCTTTAAATAAGCCAGCTTAAGTTTTTGTTTGATGACATCTGAAGCAAGTAAACCTCCTCTCAAAAGCTATAAAGAATGTTTATATAAAGGTGTCAGAAAAATTTTTAAGAAGCCACTACCTCTCTATGATGTGTTATGAATTGCAAATAAGTGAATCACAGTTTTTGCTTAATTAAATATAAATTTCTACTGCAAGCTAAAGGAGATGTCAAAATTAAAAAACGAGAAATCTAAATTTTTTGCAACTAGGGTAACAGGCCAAGACCCGAAGGAAAAGCTGCCGAGGAGGGGCCAATCTGCTCATGAAACATTTATCATTATGGCGATTAAAGAAAAGAGCCTTTCTTTTTTTTACTTTCCATGAATGTAGGTAAGCGGTTGGGATTAGATAGATAGGCTTTTGTATTCTGCTTATCGCAAAGGCTTTTGACCGCTTTACTTTTTTTACCTATGCCTGGGTACAAGATGCTAGGCATCAATCTAACTTTACTTCATCATTACCTTAAAAGCTCGATCATCTACTTAGGAAGTGACTCTCTAACACGGCAATAATTGAGGAAGTAGGTAAAGTTTTTTCCTTCTTTTTGAGTGGACTTAACCCATCTGAGAATAGGGTATGGCTGGGATATTACAATTACGATATAAAATTTTCCAAACTGTAGTTACAAGCATCAAAATTCAGCCCACTCCTCTTCTAATTTAGCTTAAAGATCGTGCAGCCATAAACCTTTAAATGATACGTAAAGTTTTAAGTCCTTTTTTTTCCCGCTCATAAAACAGGCTTTTTTCAGATTAGAGCAAGAAGAAGCATGCATTCGTCTAGTGCCAAGCTATCTTAGAGATCCTATAGGCCTGACTTAAACCAAGCTGTCATATAGCTTATCAGCTTTGCTTAAGGCCATATTCCTTGTCTATAGGCAATTAGCTATTGCCTATAAGGAACCTTAGCTTGTTCTTTGCTTAACAAGGAAAATTTAGAGAGGAGTAAAGGGGGTTTCATCTTAGCAACTCATGAGATGGATACTACTGCTTCTCCTACTCATGAAGTGTCCAAGACATTTAAAGTTTGAGCAAAAAATAGAAAAAGGATTTAGATTCTTGAAAAGTCCTGCTTCTTTGTTTCTCTTTCTAAAAAAGCCAAAAAAGAAGAGAAGCTCTTTTAATGGTAATGGCTCTATGCCTTTTAGGTTATTCTGCGCTTAAATATAAAATGCGAGAAAAATTTATACGAAAATGGGGAAAACTTCTTAAAGCAACTTGAGAAACCTACGCAAAAGCCCACAACATGCTGTTTTTTTTCTGTTTCCTAGGTCTGCCTATACTTTTTATAGACCCTATAATATTGCTAATTACTAATTTGAAAGAACACCATAGAATTATCCTTAAGATGCTTAAGGCTCCTTACCAAAAATTCTACTAGGGTGAAGGGGGACAAGAAATTGCGGATAAAAAAAGAGCCCTCAGCTTAAATCTGGGGGCTCTTTAAAGGTAAAAATTCTATTTTATACAAGGCTTTAGGCCGCAAAAGCCACAGGTCCTAAAGTAGTTAATCTAGTCAACTTCGCTTCTTGCTCTTCTTTATATGTCTCGTGCCTAAATGAATAGTAGAGACGAGCCATACCTACAGCAGAAGTAGCAAGCCAAGCAGCTCCTAAAGCAATGAAAAACGCAGGTGTATTGAGAGTAAGTGCAAAACCTACCAACCCCATGGCAATCGCTGCAATTTTAACTACATTGAAAGCAATAGAGAGCCAATCTTTTGTTTTACTTGCCTGATAATCTTTAACCAGCTGATCTCTTTCAACAATTCTTACTTTGCAATCAACCAGCTTCTTGTCTGCAATACTATCAAACAGAGTTGCATGTGTTGAATGTAGACGCTGCTCATATTGGCTAACCAATTTTTCACGAAGGCTTAAGAATTTCTTGTCAAGATCATTTAAATACTCCTGCTCTAAAGCATCTGCCGATGTTTTCTCAAATTTCTCTTTTCCAAATTTTGCTTTTAACTTGGCAGCTTTTTGTGTTTCATTTAAGTTCAAGAATTTAATCGCACGTTTTTTAAGCTCCCACTTATTCAATCTAAGCTTTTCTATCTCGCTGGTTACATCGCTATTTTTTTTCTGTAGCGCTAAGGATGTGTCTACCAAGCTTAAAGAGGAGCTAATAATTCCTAGTGTATCTTTAATTACACGGAGGGGTGAAAGTAAGCTAAGTACCCTAAAGAAAGGAAGTCTATTTAGCTGGACTGATACTTTAGCCAAATTCAACAGTCCCATGTTGACCAAAAACTGCCCTGTTCCAATTCCTCTAGAAACACTTCCAAAAGCCTTGCTAGCAACTTTCCAAGAAGAATCTTTGTGCCAGCCTTTAGTGACCCAGTATTTAGCATCGCCAAAAATTCCTCCCACATCTAAAACAGTATCTACTACATCAAAATGATTGTAGAGATTGTTAAAACCAGGCGTTTGTGCTTTAAAAGCATACTTAGCAAAATAAATGGAAGATTTTGCTAACTTGCAAACTGATTGAATACTCTCAGAAGTGGAAAAAGAATAAGCATAAAAAGCTACAATATGTCTTACAGTATGGCTAAAATTCTCAAACACTTTCTTAGCGCAATTAGTAATTTTATTGCGAGAAGAAGATGCTAAATTATTTGCAGGCTTATGCTGAGAAGCAGGAGCTTGCTCAACAGTAACAGTATGCCCATCTAGCTGACCTTGGATAAAATCTTCCTCTTCTCCGTAGTATGGCTCTGTTGGCTGGACGCCTTGTGTGGATGACAATGTATTCATAATTATTTTCCTTGTTTAGGGTTTATTATTAACATTTTATTTATGCTATCCTCAGCTTATGAAATTATCCAACTGCCTGCAGCTGGTCTTTTGCTCTGGAGATTTACAAGGCGATAGTTATAAATCGCTTCCAAGAGAAAAGCTGCCAATCCGCAGCCTGCTGCTGCACAACCCATTGCTGCTATGCCAGGTACTGCTATATATCCTGTGGTAGCTAAAATCTTTAAATTAATCTCAGCTATATAAGAAGCCAAATTTACTATACTTAAAACTATTTTGTAGGTTTGCTTGGTGTCCACAACATTAGCTAAGTGTTTAACTTCATTAACAGATAGGCATAAAATCGCCATTGCCTCAATTCCTTGTAAACCTATTACTAAGGAGATCTTTGCAAACATTGGACTCATTCTTCCTAAGCAATTCGTAAGGTAAGTAAAAAGCATTGTGTTAGAGTTTACTAACCTAGAAAAATTTTTACCTATCGTTGCTTTTACCTTTAACAGGTTAATGAGTGCTAATTCATCCAGCCAAAAAAATAGGCCTCCTATATCAGCTAACAAAGAACCTATACTTGCAAATAGAGACCATTTGTTGAAAACCTTTTTATTTTTACTGTTCTCCTCTATCTCACAGTATCGCTTATTAACTAAATCATTCGCATCTATCGCCAGATCACCTAAGGTTAGTAGGCTATCAGTGGCGCTAAGAGCTCCTAATAAGCGTGCCCCTTGATAAGTATTACCCCTTATACAAGCTAATCCTGTCAGCAAATGAATGCTCAATTTGAAAACTTTTCCAAAAAATGAGCGCTCAGCAAAAACTTGAGCAATTACTTGAAAAAGATCGATAAAAAAAGCCTTTAATTCAACCCAAGTAGATTTTATATCGTACCCTAGCAAAGTATCTTTTGCTACGGAAGAGTCAGGAGAAGGCAAAAATGTTAAGTTTAAGGTTGCGCTATTTATTGCTTGCATCCTTTTCTCTCATGAAAAACCTATTAAGAATCCCCACTATACCAAGGTTTTTTATTTACCTAAAGAGAAAATAAATTTTAATGCAAAAAAGTACAATAACTAGCGCATAAATAAGTGAAACAAATATTAAAAACCAATAGGTTTTTTAAAACAAAAGATTATAATATATAGTTAATAAATTATATGAATAGCGATCGTCATAAAAATAAAAACTAAAAGTATGTTTATTCTTATTACTTATCCTTTAAGCCTGCCTTAGGATAAGCTAAGAACCCTTTTCCCTTACCTATCGACTTTGTTTTCATTGAGAAAAAAAGCTATAAAGTGAAGAAGAGCGCTTATCATTAACCTTCTAGAGGATGAAAGATATATAAGTTAAAAATATAAAATTCTCCTTTATTAGAAGTAAATCTTTTCTTACAAAGCCCAAGGAAGAAGAAATAGGGCTATAAAGACATGCAGATCATTTCTAACGAGACCTCTCCGCAAGAACAACTTTTTTTTATTAAAAAAATTATCCGCAAGATCAAGGGTCAGCGAATAAAAAGCCTACAAAAGAAGCAGGTACCGCTTTTAGCAATAATAGAAAGGATGAGTTTAAACTATTTATAGTAAGTAAAGCCCTTTTGACAAATAGTTACTAAAGGGTAGCTGCTAGCCGAAGGATAGAGGTATAAAAAAAGTCCAACGCGAGCCAAAATAAGGATTAACTTATTCATTTTAAAGGCCTTTTTCACCTTAAAAGCTCCATGCAATGAGACGGGCTAAACAATTAAATTCAGCTTATAAAATTATTTCTAATTTTTTAAATCCTAAAATCCATCTTTTTATCCTTAGGAAAGCCACGAATTAACTCTTCAGCAAGCATAGCTTTTTTACCTTCAAGCTGGAGTTCAAGAATGCGAAGCGCTCCTTGCCCACAAGCAACTATTAACTCTTCATTATCAGTAGGCAATAAGGTCCCAGCTGGCCCTCCTTGATCGGCTAAAGGAAGGGTAGAATTAATTTTTAGGCGTTTTTTTTGTCCCCCTATATCTACATAGCACCAAGCACCTGGGTGAGGATACACGCCTCTAACAAGATTATGAATGGTCTTAGCTGAAGAACTCCAGTTAATCTCACAATCCTCCAATTCTATTTTTGGAGCAAACGTTGCCTGAGAATGGTCTTGCTCAACATGCTCCACACTACCTTGCTCAAACTGATCAAGCACTTCTACCAAGGCTTTGCCTCCAGCCTCGCACAGTAGACGTTCCAGCTCCCCATAGGTAGTATTGGGACCAATAGGGACTTTGACCATTTTAATAATATCCCCAGCATCCATTTTCCTTACCATATACATAATGGTAATACCTGTTTCGTTTTCTCCATTGATGATACTATGTTGGATAGGGGCGGCTCCGCGATATTTTGGTAGCAAGCTTGCATGAACGTTGATGCAGCCTTTAGAGGGCATGTCCAGAACATGTTGCTTAATAATCTCACCATAAGCAACGACTACAAATAAATCAGCCTGATAGGCTTGTAAAATCTCAGCAAATTCAGGAGCAGAAACTAATGCAGGTTGATGAACAGGTAGAGGAGGATTTTGCAATTGAGCAATACGTTTGACAGGTGTGGGCACCAAATCGCTTGAACGTCCTTTAGGCCTGTCCGGTTTAGTCACTACTGCACAAATGCAGATCTTATGATTGAGAAGATGCTGAAGGATATCTGCTGCAAACTGAGGAGTCCCAAAATATACAATTTTCATCAATACCTCTTAAAAAAAGCTGAAGACGCTTGCGGCTATTTTTTTCTAAAGCAGCCCACTCTCAAAGGAATTTATCTTTCAATTTTAGCTGTAATCTCAGCTTCAGCCTCTTTTTCAGCTTGAGCTACCTCATCATCAAAATTTGTGATTCCCTCCAATCCTAATAAACCGCGCTTAGAGGAACGACAAAACTCCACAAAATGAAGAATTTCTGGAAGAGGCTCAAGTTCTCTTTCAATTTGAAGCAGCGCTTCTTCAAGACATGCTTTAGAACGGTAAACTATTTTAAAAGCTTTTCCGAGTTCTTGGCGAATCTTTAAAGAAAAACCATGCCTTTTTAACCCCACAATATTGATTCCACCAAATTTGTAAGGAATGCCTGCTCCTATCGTATAAGGAGGAACATCCCGAGTAATACGGCTCATTCCCCCGACCATTGCATATTTACCGATCCTAGAAAATTGGTGAACGGGTACAAAACCGCTAATAATAGCACAGTCTTCTACAATCACATGACCTGCAAGAGTAGCATTGTTACTCATAATCACTCGATTACCTACTAGGCAATTGTGGGCAATATGGCAATAAGCCATAATCAAGCAATCATCCCCTACCTCTACCGAGGTATTTTCTCCACAAGAGGAATTAATTGTCACAAACTCACGTATTTGACAATTTTTACCAATCTTAACAAAGGTGGTTTCACCTTTATATTTTAGATCCTGTGTTTGAGTGCCAATGCTTGCAAAGGGATAAATAGTGGTTCCTGCGCCAATAGTCGTATGGCCGTCAATATAAGCATGAGACTTAATCGTTACACCATCTTCTAACTTTACATGAGCTTTAATAATCGCAAAGGGCTCTACTGTAACTTTATCTCCAATAATAGCTCCCGGTTCAATTACGGCGGTAGGATGTATGTTCGATTTTTTCATATTCTATTTACTCAAAATAATTTTATAAAAGCTTTCTACCCTATTATAGCTGACTTTTGTCAACTAGCGCAAAACCGATTTCAGCTTCTGCAGTAATTTTATCATTCACTGTAGCCGTTGCTTGCATCCGTCCTGCTTTGGAACTTACATGAATACCTTCTACCCTGAGCATTAAGACATCCCCTGGCTTAGCTGGATTGCGAAATTTAGCATTATTGACAGTCAAAAGCACAGCTATCTTATCATGATAGCCTTTCATATGAATCAATATACCACCCAATTGCGCTAACGCTTCTACCATAAGTACACCTGGCATAATAGGAGTATCCGGAAAATGACCTTGAAAAAAAGCTTCATTAAAAGTCAGGTTTTTCTGTCCTACGATTAAGCCCTGCTCTAAATTGATATCAAGAACTCGATCTACCAGCAAAAAGGGAAAGCGGTGAGGCAAGATTTCTGCTATTTGTTTAATATCGAGTGATTTTGGATAATCAGCTACATGAACTTCCATTAAGCACACTCCGTAATAGAGTTTAATAATTCTTTTGCAAAAGCGCAGTTAGATGCATGACCTGCCCTAAGAGCAATTACGTGCGCCTCAAATTCAATTCCTACCAGAGACAAGTCTCCAATCATATCTAAAATTTTATGTCTTACCATCTCATCGGGAAAGAAAAGCCCCCCTTTACTAAAAGCTGCTTCTTCATGAATAATTACGGCATTATCCAAGCTAGCGCCCTTAGCTAAGCCGTGATCCAATAGATAAGCCACTTCTTTATAAAGAGCGAAGGTACGACAGGAAGCAATCTCATGCTTAAAATTGTAACTATTTACCTCTAACGAATAAAATTGGCAATTTAAAAGCTTAGAATGTGGATAATTCAAGGTATAACTGATCCGATATCCATCATAAGGAAAAGCCATAATATATGTATCTTCTTGATTCCAATGAATAGGACTTTGGATTTTAATCACAGGCTTTTGTTCCGCTTGCTCAAGGATCCCGACTTCTTCGATCATATTCACAAAAGCATCGGAACTTCCATTAGCAGCAGGCGGCTCAATCCCTTTAATTTCAATACATAAGTTATCAATATTATTGGCTCGCACAGCGGCCAGAACGTGCTCAATGGTATGAATTACCACGTTGTTAATTCCTATGGAGGTGCTACGACTTGTTTCATAGACATAATTAACAGAAGCTGGAATCCTCGGTCGATCCGGCAAATCTACTCGACAAAATGTAATACCAGCATTTTCTGGAGCAGGCACAAAGGTAATTTGTACTTCTTTTCCAGTATGAATACCAATGCCTGAGAATGAAATAGAATTTTTTAAGGTTCGCTGCTGACGATATTTTGATATCAAGTTTTGTTTTAAACCAATCACAATTCAGCTCTCTTACGCAATGGAAATGAATGAATTAAGGAACAGGGGGATTCTACTTTAACTTGTAATTTTTAGCAAGTAAAAGCTACTTTCCATTCTAAACCTTCAATAAACAGAAAACTTTAAAGTTTTTTGCTAGATAATCTTAAGCATTGCTTATTTAAAAGTAAGGCAATACCTTATAGATCTCTTCTAGGAGTTAATAAGGCTATTAAGCTGGGTGATCTAATTTTCTTTGAGTCACCCCGAGCAAAGAATTTCTCCTGCCGGCATCTTAGGAGATGGGCAATTTATTCATTTAACAACCAGGGAGTGCCAACCCTAGATCAAAATCAGTAATTTGTCTGCATCTGCATGATCGGGCCCTAATGAAACCTCTAATCTTTATCCAATTATTCGATAATGGAAATAAAGGACATTTCAGCCGGTAACCCAACTCCCCTTACAGGCTACCTCATATAGCATTCGCTTGCCTAAAGAGTTTAAAGTCTAGTAAAGGCTGAAAATCCCCTGGAAAGTTTCTAAACCTGCCTCTTCTGCTAGCTGCCAAGCATTTTTATATTCTACTTTGCTTGCAACCCCTGAATGTTAGTGCAAAACTACTGGCCTAACTTTTTTCCGAACAAAAAAAAAGACTCCAGATTAAATCTGGCTTTCTTTAGTGTCTTAAGGTTTGATCCATTGCCTTCAATTCCCTACCCTCGCTCTCCTTATAACAACTGACGAAATAGACTAGCATATTTTCTATTGATTACCCATGCAGTTTAGGCTTATAAAAGATGATTCAATTAATTGGGTTTATAATTTTTAAGTAAAACTATCGACGAAAAAAGGAAGCTCCACCTATACCTAACACACATAGGAAGACAATAAGATAATCACCCGTTATAGAATAAAGTGTTTTGTAGGAAAAAAGCGGAACTTGCAGGTAAAGAGCGCCAGGCTTCCAAATTTTTTCATAGTAAGTATTCCCAAGGATTTTTATCTCGCGCCCAAATGCATCGAAACCGCCGGTAATTCCTGTATTACAAGCACGAATGAGAGGAATGCCGTTTTCTGTTGTTCTCAAGCGAGCATGATCACAGTGCTGCTGTGCTACCGTTGGATACCATACATCACTGGTTAAGTTAACGATTAATTCAGCTCCCTTCAGTCGATTTTCACGCATTAAATGTCCAAATGTTTCCTCATAGCAAATAGATGCTCCAAAAGGAGCATAAGCAGGAAAAATCTTGGCTTCTTTACCAGGAGTAAAAGAACCAGTAATGCCATAAGCGGCAGCCAAGGAACGGCAAAAGGAAAAAGGGATATACTCACCCATAGGAACTAAGACACGCTTATCATATCGTTTAAAAGGAAGCCTAAATTGTTGATAGGAAGAGGGTTCAACAAACTGTGCGGAACTATAATATTCTCTATGCCCGTCAAAAAAGTCCTCCACGTCCTCCATTCCTGATAAGACAGGGGCATTAAAGATATTAGCCAATCCTTGTAGCCAATAGCCATTGGTAACCATCCAAATAGATCCTTTTTCAGTCATACATTTTGAAGCTAAGGGCTCTTGCAATAAAGGAAGAGCAGAATATGCCTTTTCTCCAAAAACCTCGAGAAAAATTTTCTTAACGTTTTTGTAGGAGTAAACAGGTGTATAGGTAGTGAAAGGCACAATAAACTCGGGTAAAGCAATTAAGTGGATATTCTTTCCTAAATGCTCTTTGCAAAGCATCAAAATTTGCTGCCACTCTGCTTCCACATATTTTACGTAGGAAGCTGTATTATGAAAGAGCATGTTTTCCTCCGTAGGGAATACAGGCTGAACAAGAACGGCGTTAAAAGTGTCTTCTATAGCTCCAGGATCGTGCATCTTTAACTGAATAAATCCAAACATAAAAGGAAATGCGGCGAAGACAAACCAGCAGAACATATGCCTATAAAGCGGCCAGGCAAGCCAAGCTTTTAATGCTAGTAAGTTTACCCCCAGAACCCAAAAAGACATGCCAAAAGCTCCTCCCAGAGAAGCACTTTGAAGGGTGTATAAATTTGCGCTTAAACTAAGTCCAATAGGATTGAAAGCAATTCCTGATAAAATAAATAAACGTGACCATTCAAGAAGAGTCCAGCAACTACATAGCAGTACTATTCGATTATAACTGGTTATGCGCTGCGAGCATGCTAGCCATCCAATAAAACCAAATTGCAAACCAAAGATTAAAGCCAGCAAAACATATACAGCGATGATGTAGAGATATGGATGAGATAGGAACCAGGAAAACTGGATAAGTTGAACCATTGCAAACCAAGCGGTCGCCACAAAAAACCGTTGCCTGCGACTAGGAAAAGAAGCTAAAGCACGGAAAAATAAGGCAAAACCCATAACTGAAGCCATAAAAGAAGCTGCATGGCTCCAATAAGGCTGGCCAAAGGCGACAATTATTAAAGAAAGTATAATACAAGTAAATGTTTGTAAGCGGCTAAGCGGCATAAATTTTAAACAAGGTTAAGGTTAAGCCTAAAAGATTTTTAGCGGGTGGTGGCTTTATTTAATGTCCTGGGTAATTTTTCGTACTTTTTGCCATCAGTTTGCAAAAAAAATAGCTAGAGAGGCTTTTTCTTATAAATCCAATCATAAAGGATAAGAGATAGAGCCCCTGGGAAATTAAATAAACTTAAAAAACTTCAGATGATTTAATCATGCGGCTTAAATAAATATTAAAGCAATTAAATGTTCATTCCCTTCTTTTATCCCAACCATCTTTTGGGTCCCAGAGATAATTTTCAGCAAATTATTTGTCGCCCTTAGAGACATTCTCTGAATTAATTTATTGTGCTATTCTTCTTACCATCAGACGTATCATCGCTAAATAGAGGAACGCTTGGCTGGTGTTGGTTAAGGTCTCATAATCCTTACTTAATCTGCGGCATTTGCCAAACCAGGCAAATGTTCTTTCTACTATCCATCTTTTTGCTTGTAGATGAAATCCTTTTAGCTTAGATCTTTTAATGATTGTTAAATCAATGCCATGTAAAGCTGCTTCTAATTTCATCTCTTCCCCGCTATATCCTGTATCGGCAAACATTTTTTTTGGCCATAAAACTTTTCCTTGGAAATAATAAAATAACGCTTTTAGCCCATCTCTGTCGTTACAAGCTGCGCTACTTACTACAACTGCTATTAACAGTCCCAAGTGATCCACCACTATGTGCCTTTTCCTACCTTTAATTTTCTTGCCGCCGTCGTATCCGCAGAGCCCTTTTTTTCAGTTGTTTTGATACTTTGGCTATCGACTATAGCTGCACTAGGTTCCGCTAATTTGCCTAAGCTTTGGCGAAGCGATCGCCTTAAATAAGTATTAATTTGTTCGAATAAATGACTCTGTTTCCATCTCAAAAACTGAGAATAGACCGATTTCCAAGGAGGAAGATCATGAGGAAGATCTGTCCATTGACAACCTGTCCTTAAGACATAAAAGATAGCATTAAGCATCTCTCGTCTAGAGTGCATAGGTGGCTTTCCAGCTTTTTTCTTGCATATTATAGGTTCAAGCACTTGCCATTCTTGATTATTTAAATCGCTAGGATAAGGTTTTCTTATCATATTAGGCTCCTGGTTAAACAGCCTCTATTTTAAACGATTTTAATAATTCAGAGAATGTCTCTTAGGCCCTTAAAAAACATACAAAATTTCAGCTTTTCCTAGAATACGCAGAGAAAGAACTTAATTATATTTAACAATAGGAAGGCCCAGGGAAATTGCATGAAGATTTTATTTACCATTTAGCATTTCCATCATATAGTCTCGATTCCACCCGGCTTTTGCTCTCCTGCCCTTGATTCCTGCTTTTGTTTTTGTATCAGCTTTTAATAAATTCATTGTACATCTTTTCAAAACAGATAGATTTTCGGGACCGTGGTCTTTACGGACTTTGCTCTTATCTTCCCCATAAGAAACGTC
>NZ_JSDQ01000092.1:0-9712 GCF_000813665.1 Neochlamydia sp. EPS4
TCTGGCTATCTCTTTTTGACATCCAGCTGCATCTATGGTAACCGTAGCTCCTTTGATATCAAGCATATTCAATAACAAGGGAATGGCAGTTATTTCGTTTGATTTTGTGTCCGTAGCAAGCTGGCCAAGTATTAGCTTATTCTCTGCTGCAAAGGCACTAACCATGTGAATTGCTTTTCCTTCACGAGCTGCATCATAAGAGCCTCTTAATGTTTTGCCATCTATAGCAATCACTCCTTTAATGGCTCCAGCAATATTTTGGGTCCATTGTACAAAACATCTTTCAAAATTCGAGGCAGATACATAGCGGAAAAATCTTCCTAAAGTATCATGCGATGGCACGCCTGCTAAGCAAATTCCATGCTCTTGCAGCCAAGGTAAATTGCAAGATGCCCATAAATGGATTGTTGCCCAATCATCTGCACCGCATAAAACCGCCAAAATGCTAATCGTAACAATATCAAACAAACTATAGATTTGGTTTCTTTGCTTCCTTGGATCTTCCAGATCCTTAAATACAGCAAAAACACTATTGGGTTTATGAGTATTCATTCATTCCTCCTTTTTAAGGAAAAGAATGATAATTATACCCCTTGCTTTGTCAACTTAAATCTTCATGCAATTTCCCTGTAGGAAGGCCGTTAAAAACTAGCTTTTAGTTAACATAACTAGCGCAGAAGAAGCATTCCTTTTTTTATGGACAACCGTATTCTTGTTGACAAGCCGCTTACGTAGGTAAAAAACAAAGCTTTTTTACAACCTACCGGGCAAAAAGCTAGCTAATCGTAAGAGATCCTAGCAAGGCCATGCACTTTGCGCCGCTTCTATAAATTTTATTATCTTTTCAGACAGCAAAGATAGAGAAGTTAGGTAAGGGAGACTAACTTTTCAATTACCCTTCCAAATAGGAAGGAAACATGTGTGCATTTTTTCTTCCTTGCCGCTTTATAAAGGTTTAGCTTATAATTTTTTAAAATTATTAAATACAGATAAAATATACTTTAAAAGGTTAACCTTTTTCCACTTTTTTATATAGCCTTGTTTTATGAAACAATCTTTTCGTGCTTATCATCTTCTTCAGCTCCTTAGTGCATATGACGAGCAAAATCTTCCTTTAGATGCCTTTATAAATAGCTATTTCCGCTCTCATAAAGCTCTGGGCTCTAAAGACCGCGCCTTTATTGCTGAAAACGCCTATTTTTTAATTCGATGGATACGCCTTATCGATTATTTAATTCAAGAGTCTCCTGACTGGAACAAACGTGTGGCTCTATTGCCTTACTTTGACTGGCAAAGCCATCAAAATAATCCAAGCATTCCTGCCGCTATAAGAGTTAGCTTCCCAGATTCACTTTATAATATTTTAGTAGAAAGTTACGGGGCTTTGCGAGCTTCAGAATTATGCCTTATAAGCAATACTCCTGCCCCGACGACTATAAGAGCAAACACCCTTAAAGCTACCCGTGATAAACTTTTAGAGCTCTTACAAGATAAATATGAGGTTAGCTCCTGTTTGACTTCTTCCCATGCTATTAATTTTCTTCAAAGGATTAACTTCCTTGCGATTCCAGAGTTTCAAGCCGGCCTATTTGAAGTGCAGGATGAAGGAAGCCAACTCCTTGCCAATCTTGTGCAATGCCAGCCAGGTCAGCTAGTGATGGATTTTTGTGCAGGCTCTGGCGGTAAAACCTTAGCCTTGGCTCCTTCCATGCAAAATAAAGGACAAATTTTCTTACATGATATACGTTCTTATGCCTTGCAACAAGCAAAAAAACGTTTGAAGCGCGCAGGCATCCACAATGGGCAAATTATGCAAGCCAACGATCCCAAACTTAAAAAATTAAAGAAAAAAATGGATTGGGTGCTGGTGGATGCGCCTTGCTCGGGAACAGGCACGCTACGTCGCAATCCTGATATGAAATGGAGATTTGAAATAGAAGGGCTAAAGATGCTGATAGGCCAGCAAAGAACAATTTTTGAAAAAGCTCTCAGTTTTATGAAACCGGACGGCCGTATTATTTATGGAACGTGTAGCCTCTTATCCCAAGAAAACGAATATCAACTTAAACACTTCATTAAGAACTATCATTTAAAGGTAGAAAATCAAATATTTCAATCTTTTCCATCGCTTGGAGGAATGGATGGCTTTTTTGGAGTTGTTTTGAAGTTTTAAATCGTTTATAGTGATAGCCGTTGGCCATCTAACAAGCCTTTTTTCTGCAGCTAAGATCTTATAGATGGCATAGATGATAGAATTAATCCTCACTAATTACCAACCCCCTTTTAAATCATGAAGAAACAAAAAATTTTATTTTTTTCTGCGCTAATCTATGGTTGTCTTGCCGCTCTTTTACAAGCTGAGGGAAACGCTGCTTTTTTAGGCAAAGAAGATAGCTCGGCTTTAGTGGTAAATAATCGTATTTTAGCCAAGGTGAATGGCACAGCTATTTCTGTTTTAGATGTAATGAAAAAAATGGATGTTCTTTTCTATCGTGAATTTCCTGATTACACCTCCTCTACTCAAGCACGCTATCAATTTTACAAAGTTAATTGGAAGCATGTGCTAGATGAATTGGTTAATAAAGAATTAGTATTAGCTGATGCTAGCGAGAATAAACTTCTTGTAAGCAACGGTGATATTCGCCAAGAAATGGAGAGCCTATTTGGGCCTCATATTATCAACAATTTGGATAAAATTGGTCTATCGTATGAAGAAGCACAAAAAATTGTCCAGGGAGACATTACTATCCGCAGGATGATTTACTTAAGAGTAAATGCCAAAGCATTAAAAAAAGTAACGCCTCAAGCTGTTCGTTTAGCGTACGAGGAGTTTGCTAATGATCCTGCCAACCTCAAACCAAATACTTGGCAATATAATGTTATCTCTATCCGTGATCCGGATGCAGCTAGAAGCGCTGAAGCTGCTCATTTAACTTACCAGGCATTGAACGAGCATATAGCGTTGGAAAAATTATCGACTTACGTTAAGGCAAACTCTCATTTTGACAACACACAAATTAATGTCTCTGAAGAATACACTTTACCAGAAAAAGACATCTCGGAAGCCTATAAAGCCATTTTAACAAAAATGACACCCCATTCACATAGCCAGCCAATTGCTCAAAAAAATCGAGCAGATAAGAACAGCTCTTTTTTTCGTATTTTTGTGCTTAAAAATTGGATAAAAGGTGGAACTCCTACCTTTAAAGAGGTAGAACTCAAAATTAAAGATAGGCTTATAGAGGAAGCTATTGCTCAAGAGACTGAAGCTTACCTAAAAAATATTCGCAAACGTTTCTCTGTACAAGATTTTTATACCCCTAAAACTGATCAAGCTGCTTTTGAACCCTTTATACTAAGCTCTAAAATTTAGCTTTAGCATAATTATCCTGGAATGCTTGCGACCTACAAAGCAAACAGATCTGCCTATTTTGAAAATCTGTTACGTTTCAATAGAGAAGGAAAATTTAAAATTATGCCTATATATCGCCCTAGTGAACTGCATCATTTCCTAAATAATTTGGGCGTAAGTCCTAAAAAGGGTCTTTCTCAAAACTTTCTTATCGATGGAAACATTACTCGCAAAATTGTGGCTTACGCGGCTCTCTCCCCTCATGATATAGTCGTAGAAATTGGTCCAGGGCCAGGCTGTCTCTCAGAAGAAATAATAAAGCATGGCTCTCAATTATTAACGATAGAAAAAGATCCTGTAATGGCTCAAGCCTTGCAGCGCTTACAAACAGAGTCAAATAGATTAGAAATATTTTGTGAAGATGTATTGGAATTCCCTTTGAGGGAAAAATTACTGGAAATTTTAAAACCGGGGCAAAAAGCTATTATTGTGGGCAATCTCCCTTATCATTTGACAACCCCTATCTTAATTCAACTGGTTAAGCTTTATCCCTACGTTTCTAAGGTTGTAGTTATGGTTCAAGAAGAAGTGGCACGCCGATTTACAGCTCAGCCAGGCACAAGCGAATATAGTTCTTTTACCGTTTTCTTAAATTATTATTCTACTCCCCGCTATGCCTTCATGGTACGTAGAGGTTGTTTTCATCCTATTCCTAATGTAGATTCGGCAGTAGTCACTTTAGATCTACATCAACCACCCTTCGTTGCTAACGAAGAGGATTTCTTTAAAATGACCCGCACAGCTTTTGGGCAAAGACGTAAAATGATGCGCACCTCATTAAAAGAGCTCTATTGCAGCCAGGCTGTCTCGCAAGCCCTGCTGCAAATTGGACGCGATGTAAAATCACGTCCTGAAGAGCTCTCTTTAGAAGATTTTATGCATCTATATCGAAAACTTAATAATAGCGTTTAGGAAAAGCTCTAGTTGGGTTAATGATTCCTACAAAGTAGCGTATTCTAGAGGCTCCAATAGTTAGGGGGCAAAGGGCTAAAGCAAGAAGGCAGTCTGTAAGTGCTAACGCCATTTCTCGCTCATCTTTCCAATCTTTAAGTGCAGGCTTTTTCTTGAGGAAGTCTTCTCCACGTTTTATAAGCATGTCCATCAACAACACAGCCGTCACGGCTATTTCGCCAGCTTTCTTAACTATTTTAAGAGGGACCGTCAGTGGAGAACACGCTAATTGAATACAACAGTAAAGTCTTCCTTTCCAGTTGGCCTGTTTATATGTACTAGGCACTCTTCTTCCAAAATCGTCTGTGAAAGGTTTTAAACTCTTAGCAGTTGCTGGAAATGGGTATACAAAACTCATAAAAAATCCTTTAAATTTTTGATGGAATAAATTACATTATTATTATTATTATTATTTCTAACTTATTTGGTAGGAAAAGCTTTAGCGGGGTTAATGATTCCTACAAAGTAGCGCATTCTAGAGGCTCCAATAGTTATTGGGCAAAGGGCTAAAGCAAGAAGGCAGTCTGTAAGTGCTAACACCACCTTTCGCTCTCCATCCCAATTTTTAGCCGTATGTTTTCTCTTGAGGGTCTGTTCTGCGCGTTTTATAATTGCGAGCATTAACACGGTAGCCAACCCTGCTATCTGGTTAACTCTGCTAACTATTTTAAGGGGTATCGTCAATGGAGAACATGCTAATTGAATACAACAGTAAAGTCTTCCTTTCCAGTTGGCCTGTTTATAAGTACTAGGTATCTTTTTTCCAAAATCGTTTCTAAAAGGCTTTAAGCTCTTATTAGTTACTGTAAATGTGTCTGGTAAATTCATAAAAAATCCTTTAAGTTTTTGATGGAACAAATTACATTATTATTATCATTATTTCTAACTTATTTGGTAGGAAAAGCTTTAGCGGAGTTAATGATTCCTGCAAATTAGCATATTCTAAGAGGCTTCCCTATTATTTATTGGACAAAGAACCAAAGCAAGAAGATAGCCTGGAAGTATGAACATAATATCTAGGCCTTTATTTCAATCTTTAAGCATACGCTTTTTCTAAAGATCTCTCCTGTATTTATTGTTATCATGTTCATTAGCATGGCAGCCAGCAGGGCTATCACGCTAACTCTCTTACCTTAAATGGTGTCGTCAATGGAGAACAGGCTAATTGAATACAGCAATAAAGTCTTCCTTTCCATTTGGCCTGTTTACAAATCCTAGGTACCCTTCTTCCAAGATTAGTTTTCAAAAATTTAAGCTATGAAAGGTGCTCGGTATAAGGAAACCCTTGCTCACAACTTATAATTGGTCCTTAATCTTATAAATTAAAAGAGTACATTCTCATTCATTTTCTCATTATTAGCAAGAAAAGTTTTTTTTCTTTTTATAAATAACTTTATTTATCTCTTTAATAAATTTTATTAAAACTAAAGATCTATTCCTTTGTAATTTTAAAGATACTTTTCAACCACTCCATCCAGGTTTGTTGAACCTCATGTTCAGCATACAGGGCTACTTTTTCGACCTGCTGGCCATTAACTTGCAAGTAAACTTCGCCAACTTGTTGCCCTTTAACAATAGGTAATTTTAATGAATGCCCTTGCAGATAGCATTTTACCACAGGTTCTTCAGAAGGATAGTACTTAAAACTTAAACGGGATTTTATAAAAGTTTTTAAAGACCTGTCAGCACCTTTTAAAGAGTAGATGTATTTTTGAGGTCCCTTCTCAAGGATGATCATTTCCTCTTGTTCTTCATTAAATGCTGCTTCAAAAAGATGGATAGCATCTCGATAAATCTGCCCTCCCTCATTACACTTCATTAAGACCGCTAGCAACTCACGTCCATCCTTTTTTGCTGCGGCTACTAAAGTATGGCGTGCAATGGAAGTATAACCTGTTTTAACCCCAATTGCCTGCGGATAATAGTAGTCTCCTCTACGTAATAAACGATTCTTTTGCAAGATAACAACCGGTTCTTGTTTATTAGTTTTGGGACGAATAAATTTTGGTGCGGCAGCGAGTTCACGAAAGATAGAATTCTTCATGGCCTCGCGTGTGAGGAGAGCCATGTCATAAGGAGTAGTTTGATGTTTAGGATGATGCAATCCATGAGGATTAGTAAAATGCGTATTTTGGCAACCTAAACTTTTGATAAATCCGTTTAAACCATGCATAAACAGGGGAATATTTCCTGCCACATGTTGAGCCACTACATTCGCGGCATCATTGGCTGAAGCCACCATTATGCCGTATAAGAGTTCTTTTAAGGTAAACTTTTCGTCTTTTTTAATCCCTATATGGGTACTTGCATATTCAATCCAGTGAGAAGGAGCAGTATAATTAGATTTTTTCTTAGCTTGCTCAGAAATTGAAGCAATAGCTTCTGCATCTGCGGTCACAATTTCTGAAAGTTGATGGCCTTTTTGATCAAGAGCATAAAGAGTAGTAGCTATCTTAGTAATACTAGCAGGATAGTTAAGAGTGTGAGCATTTTTTTCATATAAGATAGCTCCACTGTTTACATCAATTAAAATTGCCGCTTCTGATTCGACGCTCACCTCAAACTTTTCTGCGCTAAGCGATCCTATTCCTAAAAAAAGCAAAAGTCCTAAGTACAATCTTTGCAAAAACATAGTCCTCCCTATTTTTCACTTAACTTGTTGCAAGTTAGTTCTAAAAAAGCAGATTACCCGCTTATACCTTTAGCTTACCACCCCTTAAGAGCTTTCGGCTTTACAATTTACACTCTTCTAATTCTAAATTCAAAGCCATTTTTCAACTTTTTTGATCCTTTTTATTAGGTTGGCCCGCCACTTGCTTAAGATAACACTTATTAAATAGACCCGTTCATCTGAATAGAAGTGCAAATTAAAATAAAATTTAGCTTCTATCCTTAATAGGGAGAGTATGGCCATGCATAATTTAGCTCTAATAGAAGAAAAATTTAAAGAATTTTATAAAAATATTACCTTGGCTTCTTCTGAATTGCTTATTCCTGTTAACCTATCGCTTTTACACCATATGAAATTGCTTTACTTCCATTCCCCATGGAATAAAGATCAATCGCTTACACGTTACTTTCAATTGATAGAATCCAGCGGAAAACTTACTCTTATCAATGAAGATTTTGTCGTGTGGATAGTCCCTGAAAATGCTCATCAGATTCCTTTAACTTACACTGTAATTGCTTTAAATTATCCTGAAGGTCCTAAACTTGAACTGATATTTAGCGCAGCAGGTGTATATAATACTTCCCGTACTGTTTTACGAGTATTGGAAAAGTTTTTGTATGAGATTCAAGAAAACGAGGAGTATTTAAAAAAAATTAAATAATATTCTTTTCCCCTTAGAAGGATGCTTTATAAAGATTTAAATAAATTAAAAGCCTGTAGCCTCTATTTTTCCTGGCTTTGACACTTGTTGGACTTAAAACGTTGATTATCAATGTTCGTTATTTCGAACGATGGCAATATTGCCACTACGCTACATTGAACTAACGCTCATTTATAACAACCCATCTATTACCATTTCCCCTGGATGTTTAAGCTTTAAGGATTGAAGAATTTCTTTAGATAATCCTTTTGCTGGTGTTCTTAGCAAGATAGGCTTCCCATTTACTTCTAATAGAGAAGCTTCTAATTCGCTAATAGCCTCCCTTATTTTTTCAACAGTATGATCTGTTCCTTTTCTAATTAGGGCGATCTCTAAATTACGATGCATAACAAAGGCAAGGAAACAAAGCACGATATGTCCTCTGACTTTTTCTGGGCTGGATAAGCAGATGGACCTAATTTCCAAAGAATGTTTCATGACCCGGAAAGACTCTTCCATTTTCCATAGCCGATGATAGCTAGAAAGGCTCTCTTCTTTTTTCATACTCTGCTTTGAAATCTGAATTCCATAAAATCCATCCCATTGCTTATCTTCATTAATTTTTTCTAGATCTAATCCTAGCGAGGATGCTTGTTTTTTTTCATTTTTTAGATATCTTTTAGCGCCTTTTTGCGATTCTAAAGAAGCTGTACCCTGATCTAACATCTCTCTGGCTTTGTGAATTAATCGCTCTCTATCTTTTCGATCTTTTTCTGCTCTCTTTAAGCTCCACGTGCAAATAATTTTTTCCTTCAAAATCTGTTGCTTCTTCTTGTTGTCTTCTACATATTCGACAACATTATCAAACTCGATTTCTCGATATTTCAAAATGTTTCCATCGCTTTCATGAATGGTCTGGTATTTCTCAATATCTAATATTTGTTTTTGCAAGCTTTTATTTAAACTCTTTAATCTGCATCCCACAAGATAATCATATTCTCGATCCTTAATTCTTTTTAGATTTAGCTTTGAGTTAATGCCTCTATCAGCAACAACCATGACGTGCTGAATTTTGAATCTTTCTTGCAGGGTTTTGAGCGCCTCTTCTAATGTTTTACTTTCAAAGGTGGTTCCAGGAAATATTCCTAAAGCTATGGGGTGCCCCTCTTGATCAACCAACATTCCTACAACAACTTGCATTTCCCCGAATTTAGCATCTTTACTGAATCCAAAATCTCTTAGACTATCCGGCAAAGTTCCTTCAAAATAAAGAGGAGTGACATCATAAAAAACGGCATCCACCTTCATTCCAAAGCGATCGACATGCTTTAGAAAAATTAAATTCTCTATTTCTTTTTGAAAAGATGAAAGGTAATCTAAAACTTGGTAAATATGATGAAGAGGGATTTCAGGGGTTCCAAAAAATCGATTTTGCTTGAGATAAACTTGAAGTTTGCTAGAGGGAGCCATCAATCGTGAAATGACTTCTAGAAAAATGACCTCTTTGTAATCGAATTCTACTTTGGTCGATCCAAAAACAGTATCTAAGATTGCATCCATTCCATATTGCTTCCAGATATGCCTATAAATAAATTCTGCTCCCCAATTGATGCGCTCTATCTCTTTTATGGTGGGAATATTTGCAGGAGATGCTCCTAAACCTTTTAATGATTCGCAAAGGCGGCTAAGTACGCCTTTTTGAAGAAGACGATCTAATCGCCCCAATTGTGCAATGGTTCGGTGTTTAACTTTTCCATTCTCTCGGAAAGTTTTTACTAAACTAAGATAAACAAAATTTTTTGAGCGAGTCTTCTTGATAAACATACTCATATTTTATATTTTTTTGATTTATTTTCAAACAAATATATGAGATAGTTGCCACTACAGAATCTTATTAAAAACTTATCTATTTGAAAATCAACAACTTATAAAATAGAAGTGCCAAACTCAGGAGCCCTCTATTTTTGTATCCAAGTTAAAATATCGGCTAAAAGATAAAAAAACCTTTTTCAATCGTTTATCTAACATTAGCTAAATA